>JADGNT010000256.1 GCA_017883345.1 Candidatus Solibacter sp.
GCGCTGGCGTTACCGTAGAGCCGGTCTAACGGCCGCCGCGCCCGCGCCCGGAGCGGCCGCCGCCCTCTTCCTCACCCGGCGGCGGGGCGTTCGGGCTACCGCGGCCTCCGCGACCCGCGGGAACCCAACCGTCATTCGAAGGACCGTTCTGGAAGAACTTCGCATCCTTGCTCCACGGATGACCCTGGGCGTAATTCGCGGCCGCCTGGCCGAAGATCTTGCCCGCCCTCAGGGTGTCGTTGTGGATCTTGGTCACCATCATTTGATATCGGTCGTCGTTCTGTGGGTAGCCCGAGAACGAACTCAGGTCGTTGTTGCCGATGATGACCACATCGACACCGGGCACCGACGCAATGTCATAGGCATTGGCGACACCGGTTGGCGTCTCGATCATGATCACCACCAGCATGTTGTCGTTAAAGGTCTGGCGGTAATTGATGCCGTTGACGCCCCAGATGCGCGCCGCCTGGCCCGACCCGGCGCTGCGCCGCGCCACTGGTGGAAAGCGCGCCCACTTCACCGCCTCCCTGGCTCTATCCACATCGTCCACGGTGGGTACAATGACACCCAGCACGCCGATGTCGGTGGCATGCTGGATGTGCCATTCCTGCGCGTCCGGGAGCCGGATCATCGGAATTGCGCCGGCGTGCGGGCACGCCGCGATCATCGCCTCGATGTCCTTGAACTCCAGCGTGCTGTGCTGCATTTCGAACCAGGTGTAGTCGTAATGCTTTGCCGCCTCGCAATACCCCGCAATATCGAACGTCGATTGCGTGAAGCTGAAGACCTGCTTGCCTTCCCGGAGTTTTTGTATGACGGTGTTGTACAGCTTCGGCTTGGCGGCATCCTGGCCAGCCTGTTGAGCGGCCGCCGGTATGACGGCAAGCGAAAAACCGAAAACTACACGAATGATCACGATCGACGTTCTCATCATGGACGCCCTCCCGGAACGGATGTTCGCGCTGACAGTCTGGGGCAGTATATCCCAGCCCGAGACGAAAAGAAACGGGGCAGGGCGGTCAATCTCAGTCGGGAGGTGGTCGAAAACGGCCCCAGCCCTCTACAGGGATGCGTTCTTGGCGATCTTTGCGCCTTTACGAGAAACTCTGCTATCTATCAGAAACCCATGCGCGCCGCCGCCGGCACACCGGGAGGCATCCTGCCAAGACGGCGTGGCGTTCCCGCCGCCAGCCACCGCACCATGGCGCTTGCCACCGGGTTGCCCCCTTCTGTGACGTGCTGGCATGTGGCGGCGAAACTTTGCGGGTCGGAGATCGCATAAAACACCTCCAGCGCGCGCTGCATCAACCTCGCGCCGGATGCCGCCGAGACCGCCAGGTGGCACACATAAGCCCCCAGCGCCGGACCCAGGTTCGGCTCGATCCGCGACACCTCCCGCGCCAGGCGAATCGCCTGACCTACCGGTAAACCGTCGGGATTACAGAGTTCCAGGATGCAGTTGTCGTCCATTTCGGCCTCCACGACAATCTAATCGGCAGTTTGCAGCCAAAACTCCAGAGCTCCAGCCCTCCCGGACGCCGGGGGTGCTACCATCGCCTTTTCCCTCGGCGGGCGCACCTGAACCGCACCGCCAGCCGCGGACCGCCATTGCCCGGACGTAACACCATTTTCGCCGCGCTGTTGATCGCCGGTATCTTCCTCGCCTTCGCTGGCGACGGTCTCCGCGCCTACTTCACCCCGGACGACATGATGAACCTCTATGGCGCCTGGTTCCGCCCCCTCGCCGAATCCGACCGCCCCGTGGGAGCGCTCTTCTACCGCATCCTGTTCACCGCCTTCGGCCTCAACCCGCTGCCCTACCGCATCGCCTGCTTCGCCATTCTCTCCGCCAACCTGACGCTGCTCTATATCCTTTGCCTGAGACTCTCCGGCTCGCGCGAAGTCGCCGCCCTCGCCTGCCTGCTCGGCGCCTACCACGCCCATCTCGCCGACCTCTACTACAGCACCGGCACCGTCTTCGACCTCCTCTGCTTCCTGTTCTACTTCGGCGCGCTGGCCCTCTACATTCAGGTCCGCGAACGCGCCGTGCCGTGGCGGATTCTCGTGCTCGCGCTCTACCTCTGCGCGCTCGGCGCCAAGGAGATGGCCGTCACCCTCCCGCTCTTCCTCGCCCTTTACGACCTGATCTACTACCCGCCCGCGCCTCGCCTCGCCTCCGCCCTCCCCTGGGTCGCCCGCGAACTGCGCCGCCTCTGGCCGTTCGCGCTTCTCACCGCCGCATTCATCCTGTACAAAACCACCGGCCCGGCCCGCATGACCACCAACGCGGCGTACCTCCCTAGCTTTTCCTGGCAAGTGCTGGCCGCCAACTGGAGGCACTATGCCTACGACCTCTTCTACGGCGCCATCCAGTTCACCGGCCTGCGCATCGTTCTCCTCTGGGCGGTCGTGCTGGCCCTGGTCATCGTTCTGCGCAAACGCGATCTCCTCTTCGCCGCCTGCGTGATCCTGCTCGGCATTCTCCCCGTAGTCCTGATCGCGGAACGTGGCTTCTATGCCATCTACCTCACCCTGCCCGGATGGTACCTGTTGGCCGCGCGATCGCTGACCACCGCCCGCCACCGCCTGCTGCCGCGCGCGGGCGCCGCCGCTCCGGCCATCCTGTTCCTCCTGGTCGCCGCCTGCCTCGTGCCCCTCCACCTGCGCCAGAAGCCCCGCGGTAATGGCTGGGTCGCCGAAGCCCATGAGTCCGTCCGCTGTACGCTCCAGCCGCTGCGCTATTACGACGTTCCGCGCGCCGCCAAGGTCCTGGTTCTCAACGACCCCTACCCCGACGGCGACAACATTCTGCTCGCCATGTTCCGCCTCAGCTTCCGCGACGAAGACATCCAGGTGCGTCACCTCAAGAGCCCATCCGCCCCTCCCCCCGGCGAGGTCTACGACCGCGTCTTCACCTACGCCCACCAGCAGCTCACCTTGCTCCCATCCGCCCGCTAGACCCCTCGCTCATCCCCAAGCCGTCTTCTCCGCGTTGAACCGCATCCCTCAACCCGCAAACTCCCTCAGGAGGAGCAACTGGACCTGTTTCCGCTACAGTGAAGGCTGCATGCAATTGGCCGATTTCGATTACCACCTGCCCGAGGAGCGCATTGCCCAGGAAGCCCTCGCCGACCGCGCCGCCTCGCGCATGCTCGTCGTCCACCGCGAGCAGCGCCGCTGGGAAGACCGCGCCTTCCGCGACCTCCCCGAGTACCTTCACCCCGGCGATTGCCTCGTCGTCAACGATTCCCGCGTCTTTCCCGCGCGCCTCTTCGGCCACCGCGCCGGAATCCACGCGCTGCCCATCGGCAAGAACAACCCCAAGATCCGCCAGCACTTGAGCGGCGCCGTCGAAGTCTTTCTGCTGCGCGCTGTTTCCCCGGGCGGCCGCGATTGGCAGGCGCTCGTCCGTCCTGGCCGCAAGCTGCCGGTCGGGGAACGCATCACGTTCGAGGAAGGGCTGGAAGGCGAGATCGTCGCCCGCGGCGAGTTCGGCGAGCGCACCGTCCGCTTTCACGGCGCCGCGGACCTCTATGCCGCCTTCGAGCGCATCGGCCACGTCCCCCTCCCGCCCTACATCAAGCGCGCCGATTCGCCCGCCGACCGCGATCGCTACCAAACGGTCTTCGCCCGCGAAAAAGGTTCCGTCGCCGCGCCCACCGCCGGACTCCACTTCACCCCCGAAGTCCTGGCCCGCTGCCGCGAAGCCGGCGCCGAACCGGCGTTCGTCACCCTCCACGTGGGCCTGGGCACCTTTCAACCCCTGCACCAAGAAGTAGTCGAACAGGCCAAGTTGCACAGCGAGCACTACCGCATCACGCCGGAAAACGCCGCTGTCATCGATGCCGCGCGGCGTATAGTCGCCGTCGGCACCACCAGCGTCCGCACCCTCGAGACCGCCGCCCGCACCGGCCAGTTCGAAGGCGAAACCGCCATCTTCCTCTATCCCGGCGTGCCTTTCCTGAAAACCGGCGCCATCCTCACCAACTTCCACCTCCCCCGCACCAGCCTGCTGCTCCTGGTCTGCGCCTTTGGCGGCACTGACCTCATGTTAGCCGCCTACCGTCACGCCGTGGAATCCGCCTACCGCTTCTACTCCTACGGCGATTGCATGCTGATCCTCTGACGTTGAAAGAAAGGTGTTCTTGGTTTTCTCTCCTGAAACCGCCGTTGTCCCAAAAACAATTGGGCCGCCGATGAACGCCGATGAACACGGATAAGCACCCCATGGCTTTATCTGTGTTCATCTGCGTTTATCGGCGGCTGAACATGTTCTCTTGTTTCTCCGCGCCCGCGGTGAAGCCCATCCCTACGCCGTGCCCGTCTTAAACGGAATCACCGTCGCCGACCGCGGCTCGATCATCTGCAACACCCGCTCCAGTTCCTTCTCTTGCAGCGGCTTGGGCAGCACGAACCGCCCGTCGCCTTCAAAATCCGCCGAAAGCTCGGCATCGTAGCCGTCGGAGAGCAGGATGAACCCGCCCACCCGCGAATGCATTCGCTCGGAGAGTTCCACCCAGTTCAACCCCGGCGCGTGCAGCGAGCAGAACGCCGCATCGAACCGCATGCGGTGCGCCAGATCCAATCCCGTATCCGAGTTCGTCACCGGCACCACGCGGAAACCGTGGCCGGCCAGCAACACCAGCAACTGCCGCTGCGCCGCCTCGTCCGGCTCGATCACCAGCGCGGTCATGCGCCGCGACGAGTCGCGCGCCGCGGAACTGTTCGCCAAGGTTGGCGCCGCGCGCTCCCTCACCAACGCCGGCAGTTCCACTTCGAACCGCGGATCGGAGTTGCTTTTTTCGATCAGCCGCACTTCGCCCCCGTGGCCCGCGATGACGCTGCGCGTCACCCCCAGCACGGCCGCCATATCCTCCGGCTTGCGCAACTCCGAGGGCGAGGTGAACGAGATCTCCACCAACAGCCGCTTGGCCAGCATGCTGGTGCGAATGGCGATCGATTTCTGCTCCGCGCCGGCCAGCGATTGCTCGGCGTGCACAAACAGATTGAGAAACACCTGCTCCAACTGCCCCTGCGAGCCGAGCACGAAGAGCGATTCGGGCGACGTCAGGTCCCGCACCCGGATTCCGGTTGCCTTCCAGTCGCCTTCCCGGAACTCGATCAGGGCGCGCAGCAGCGCGCTGATGTCCACCGGGCGCGCCTCCACCTGTTCGGCCGCGGCGAACGAAACCAGACGCGTGACCATACCGGTTGCCTTGGCCGCTTCCGCCGCGATGGCCGAAACCTCGCGCTCCGCCGCTCCCCCGCGCGCCTTCTCCAGCGCCCTGTGCGCCAGGTTCGTGATCGAGGCCAACGGCGTTTGCAACTCGTTCACCACACCGGAGATCAGCCGTCCCACCGCCGCCATCTTCTCCGTGCGGAAGAGTTGCTCCTGCACCGTACGCCGATCGAGCAGCCGGATCGCCACCCCGATCTGGTTGCCCAGATGCTGCGCCAGCGCCTGCTCATCGGTGCTGAAATCGCGCGCCCGGTCGTCCTGGTCCAGTTCCAGCACCCCGATGACTTCGCTTTGCGCCATCATCGGCACGAACAACAGGCTCTTGGGTGAGCGGTCGCCGGGCTTGGCGGCCACCGGGAACGGGCTGCGGTCGATATCCGGAATCACCAGCAGCGTCCGGTAATGGAAACAGGCCACCGCGCCCGCCGGCGTCCCGCCTGGAGGCGACGAGAGCGATATCGACTCCGCTTCCACGCCGTCATCCTCAATCGCGTCGAGCGTCTTCGCGGTGCGATTGTGCACGTACAACTGCACCCGCGTAACCCCGATGATGCCCGGCAGCGCCTCCGATATGCGTTTCAGAATCGTCGCCGCCGACGAAGCGCCCAGTATCTCCTCGCCCAGTTTATAGGTTTGCCGCAGCCGCCGCCGCTGCGCCCGTAACCGGCGCTCGTGGCTCCACAGAAAGAAACTCACCAGCAGAATCACCGTAATGCCGCTGGCGATCACCGGCTTCGGTACGGCCGGCGGCTCTTCGATGGGCACCACGTCACTGATGTCCGCCACCAGCAGTTCGTATGCCGAGTTGTACGGCGCGGTCGGGCAATATTGCAGCGCGATCCCGGTCACCCGTACCGTGTATCCCTTGCGAATCTTCTCCAGGTTGGCCTTGGGCGCGCCCGGCGCGCGCGGGATGAACAGTCTATAGAGTTCCTGCTGCCCGGTCAGCAGAATCATCGCGCCGCCCGCGTTGTAGCTCGGTTTTTCCTGCACCGTACCCTGGGTGCGCACCAACTCGCCCAGGTGCACTCTACTCTGCAACTCCAGGGTGGTCAGTTCCTTCGGCTGGGGCGCCGCCGTCCGCCCAAGCAGGGTCACCTTCTCCGGCGCCAGCATCGTCATCCCGTACTGCATGACGACCGTACCCTGGGCTTCGATTTCCTCCCCCGGATGGTATCTGTCCAGCGAAGCGTCCGGCTGCGGGAGTTTCAGCACGCCGCCATTGTGGCTATCCTCGATGGCCAGCGTGCTGTACTCGGCAAAGTGGCAGGCGGGAGCCGAAACCACGCCGCGCACGATCACCTTCTGCCCGGCGTAAGTCGCCGCATAGTCCGGACCCGAGCGGAATCCAAGCTGCGCCAGCGAGATGCGGGTCTGGGCACTCACAGGATGGCAGGCCAGCGCCAGGCACAATCCCAGCACGGCACCGCGCCAGCGCGTTAGACGGATGGCATCTGCGCTTGCAGCCATGACTCCAAATCCCCGCTTAAGAAATTATCGATGGTTAAGACGGCTCCAGGCAAGTTAACGAAGGTGGTACAAAGGCCAACAACCCGCATACCCGCCGCCACGGCGGCGGCGGCCCCAGAGTGGGAGTCCTCGAAAACGATGCAGTTTGCCGGCTCGGTTTCCAGCAACTCCGCCACCCGTAGATAGACTTCGGGGTGGGGTTTCGGGTTGTGCACCTGGTGGCCGTCCACCACTGCCCGGAAATACCGGCGCAGCCCCGCTTCATCCAGCACATGCGCCACGTTCTCCGGCTCGGCGTTGCTCCCCACCCCCATCGGCAGATCGCGATGCCGCTCCAGGAACGCGCGCA
>JADGNT010000257.1 GCA_017883345.1 Candidatus Solibacter sp.
AACCACCGCGGGGAGTGGGCTCCGAACCCGGGGACAGACAGGACTGGCAGCGAATTTCCGGCAAAATGCGCCGGAAATCCATGCCAGTCTTGTCAGTCCACTTGGCTACTAGACGGCGGTGCGCAGCGGGCGGTAGCGGCGGCAGGCGCGGACCCCGATCAACTCGGCGACCTCTCCCAGCAGATTGGGGAGGTTCTCCATATAGATCGAGAGGTTGTGGCGGCCGGGAGCCGGCCGGCCCTTGCGGGACGGTTCGTAGGAAGTCACTTGGGCGGTGGCCGGATGGTAGTCCTTGACACGCGCATAGGCCAGGACATTGCGCGGCACGTTGGTGTCGCTGAGGACCAGCGCATAGCGGCCTTCGTCCAATTTGGAAAGCGCTTCGGCCGGAGATGCGGCCACATCCACCGCGTATCCGCCGGCTTGCAAAATGGTCTGCAATGCCAATCGAGGTGCAAGATCACCATGCACCAACAAAACTCGGGCCAAATCCAGGGCCCGGCCGGAACCGCTGTTGCTGGGGAGCAAGCTGGGTACCTTATGCATCTTATGTCTATGTATACTGTACCCGAAGAAGAGGCGATTTTGACCTTTTTTTTCAGTAAATTGGTCGGATTCCGCCGATGCCGCCCCAGGTACAGCGGAGTCGCGGTGCTCGATCTCGTCATCCGGGACGTAGCGCAGGGTCTCGAAACCGCGATGCGGGTGGGGCGGGAATCCGGGGGCTTCGCCGGACCCGAGCGGCGTCGGCCCCAGGTGGTCACGCCAGATGGGGCGGCAGTGAAAACCTTGGTCACGGATCGTTGGGCCATTGGTTTTATCTCCACGTCAAGATAATTGATGCTAGACTGAGGCGGAGGATTCAACATGGAAGCGACGGGTATTCACCTGTGGTTGGTGTTGTGGAAGGCTTACGAGGCGATTCGCCGCCACGCCGACCGGCATATCCACTCGCTGGGTCTTGGGTTCTCCGATTTTGCCGTGCTGGAGGTGCTGCTGCACAAAGGGCCGGCTCCGGTAAACACGATCGGGGAACTGGTACATCTGACCAGCGGATCGATCACGGCGGCGATCGACCGTCTGGAGCAGAAGTCGCTGGTGGCGCGCTGCACGGATCCATCGGACCGGCGGGCGCGGGTGGTCCATCTGACGGAGGTGGGCCGGAAGCTGATCGAGTGCGCGTTCCGCGATCATGCGGCGGCGATGGGGGCGGCGACCGGCGGGCTGACCGCGGCGGAGCGGGGCGCGGCGGTGGTCCTGCTGAAGAAGCTGGGGTTGAGTGCAGAGGAGCGGTGAGGCTCGAAACACCAGACCGTATTTGTGAAACCGTGTATTTAATCGGGGCACGCTTCCTTGCCCTGGCGACTTCTGTTATAACTATGGTGTCCGAATCACATGACCCATTCCTGCGCCAGAACCCCAGTGAGCCGCGTGCGCCACGATGCCTATCAGGGGCCGGCCGTTGCCACTCCGCCCCCGTCCCATGAGGAAATCGCCCGCCTCGCCTATGCTTACTGGGAAACTCGCGGCCGCCAGCACGGATCTCACCAGGAAGACTGGTATCGCGCCGAACGCGACCTTCTCGTCCGCGGGCCCTCCTCCGAACGGGCATAGTGTGGAGCGGGCGGACCCAGAGGGTACCCACGCTGGCCGGCGCGTCGATTTCGGGCGACGGGCGGGTGGCCACCAACACGGGTGGCACCCAAGTGCTGTTTGACGGGGTGCCCGCGCCGATTCTCTATACGTCGAGCGGGCAAGTGGCGGCCGTGGTGCCCTACGCGGTGGACAGCAAACTGGGAACGCCCGTGCAGGTGCGCAACGGATCGCTCACTTCGGAAGCCGTGGCGCTGCCGGTGGCTCAGGTTTCGCCCTCCATCTTCCCGGTGAATCTGAGCGGCACCGGCCCCGCGGCGGTCCTCAATCAGGACGGAATGACCGTCAACTCTTCCAGGAGTCCGGCTGCCAAGGGTAGCTGCATTTCGATCTATGCCACGGGCGAAGGCCAGACGAACCCGGGCGGAATCGATGGCCGGATCTCTAGCGGCGGGAGCCTGCCGAAGCCCGTGCGCGAGGTGCAGGCATGGGTTGACGGCAAGCCGGCCGAAGTGCCATACGCGGGCGCGGCGCCCGAGGCGGTGGCGGGACTGTTTCAGGTGGAGCCGCCATACCGTTGCGGCCCTACCCCACTCGGGTTCTGTTGTAGATTTGAAAATAGCTATGACATCCATTCGATGGTGCGCCGTGGCGGTGGCGCTGGCGAGCGCTGCCGGGGGATGGGGACAAGCGCAGTTTTGGGGCGAGCTGAAGGCGGGCAAGTACGCGGTGGGCTTCCGCTCGCTCTATCAATTGGATGTGGCGCGACGCTATGACGCGGACTATCCCGCCCCGGGGGGCACGCCGGTCAAGAAACCGCGGCCCATCTTCCTCGCCATCTGGTATCCGGCGGCGGCGCGGGAGGACGTGGCGATGGACACGTCGATGGTGTACCGCGACTATTTCCGCGCGGTGTCGGTGGAGTCTCCGGTCCCCGAATTCGCCCAGCGGCTGCGCAAGTTCACGCGCGACATGGCCTGCCAGTACATGCTCGGCAAGGAGTTCGAAAAGCTCACCGGCGATGAGCGCGCCGCCTGGGACGGGTTGCTGGCAACGCCGGTCTTCGCCACTCTGAACGCGGCTCCCGCGGCGGGCAAATTTCCAGTAGTGATTTACCATCCGGGATTGGGGGGCACCTTCGATGACAACGCGGTGGCCTGCGAATACCTGGCGAGTCATGGGTACGTGGTGTTGAGCAGCGCCTATCAGGCGGCCGATTCCAGCCGCTTGAACATCGATGGCGACCTTGCCACGTCGTTCGACGATTTGAATTTCCTGCTGCGCTATGCGGCCACGCTGCCGTTGGCGGACCTCTCCAGGGTGGCGGCCATGGGGCACAGCTACGGGGCGCAGGCCATGCTCGCGTGGCGCGCGCGGCCCGATTCGGCGGTGGACGCCGTGGTCTTTCTGGATTCCAACGTGGAGTACCGCCCGCTGGACGACTTCGCGGACTTTAAGGCGGCCTTGGAGCGCAACCGGAATTCCACGGTCCCCGTGGTGATGTTCGCCGACCGGCGCCGCAATCCGCGCTTGGAGAGCTTCGACCGGTACCTGCAATTTGCCGCGCGCTATGAGGCCGAAGTGGACGGCATGGACCACAACGACTTCGTGAGTCAGGGCGGAACCGGGAAAGGCGATGGGGTACGGCGGAAGTACGAAGCCATCTGTGAGGCGATTCTGCATTTTCTCGACGGACATCTGAAAGGCGACACGGAGGCGCTGAAATCTCTTCGGGGCGCGCGGCCGGACGGGCTGCTCCAGTTGGCATACAAGGCGGCGCGTCCGGCTCCGCCGACCAGCGCGCAGATCGCCAAGATGTACTCGAGCGAGGGTCTGGCGAATCTGGAGGCGCTGTCGGCACTGGTCAAGGACAACGATGCCGACCTGGTAGTGGGAGCCGCGGCGCTGCTCTTCGATGGCGGGCGCAAGCGGGAGGGGGCGAGCCTGCTGAAGTGGGCTGCGCCCCTGTTGCCGCGATCGGCGGACTTAGAGCGCGCCCTGGGAGAAGCCTTTCAGGCGATGGGGGACAAGGCGGGGGCGCGCGCGGCCTTCGAGAAGGCGCTGGTGCTGCTGCCCGAGGATGTCGGCTTGGACGCCGGGCAGAAGGCGGAGACGAGGAAGGCGGTCGAGGAAGGCTTGAAGGCGCTACGCAAGTGAGAAAGATGGGTTCGGCTGGCCGGGCGGCGCACTACCGCTGCTTGAGGGCTTCCAGTTCTTCCGGGGTGCGCGGCCAGTCCTGGCGGAGCAAGCGGGAGAGCGCCCGGTCCGCCAAAAGGCGGCCGCCGGTCTGGCAGGCGGGGCAATAGTTGGTTTCGTTGGACGCGTAGCGGATGCGCTGGATCCTGCCGCCGCAACGGGGACAGGGATGGCCGTACTTTCCATGGGCGGCCATCTCCTCGCGGAACGCCGTCACCTTTTCCGGAAACTTTCCTTTCGCCTGGGCGCGCAGGCGGTCGACCCATTCGGTGAGGACTTCGCGCATTGCCGCGTGAAGGCGCGCGGTTTCGTCCGGCGACAACTTGCGTGTCATGGCGATGGGACTGAGGCGCGCGCGATGCAGGATCTCGTCGGAGTAGGCGTTGCCGATACCGCTGAAGAGGCGGGGATCGGTGAGCGCGCGCTTCAGCGTATGGTTCTCGGATTTCAGGGCGGCGGCGAAGGCTTCCCCGGAGGCTTCCAGAGGTTCGAGTCCGATCGTTTCGGGCGGCGCATCGAGGATGTGGATCTGGGCGCGGTGCTCGGTGCCGGCTTCGGTGAGCGTCAGCGTGCCGCTATCGAACTCGAAGGCCGCGAGCGGCGGCCGCTTGCCATTCCAATGCAGCCGGCCGGCGATCATCAGGTGGATCGCCAGCCAGAGGCCGTGGTCGAATCCCAGAGCGATGCGCTTGCCGGCGCGGCGCACATCGGTGACGGCGTGGCCGTAGAGAGCGGTCACGGGCGGCTCGACCGTTCGCAACAGGAACGGGCCTCGGATGGCAGCCTTCCGCAAGCTGTGCCCCGCGATGCGGCTTCGCAGGGACTCTACATAAAGTTCGACGTCGGGCAGTTCGGGCATTGGGCTATTCGGCCGCCACTCAGCATATTACGGGATTCAGTTCCGTGGGGCAGGCAATCCTGCCTGCAGCCGCCTTTCAGGCGGCCCTTTCGGGCGATGTGCGATGCTCAACAAAGGCCGGCTGAATGCCGGCTGCAGCCAGGATTGGCTGCCCCACAAGCTATCATAGAGCATTGTCATGGACCCACTCCGGCGTGCTCGTACAGTGACGGTAATCGCGGCAACCGCGCTCTGTGGAATCGGTTGGATGCTATCGGCTCCCTTGAGCCGGGCGGACGAGGACCGGCTCTGGCGCTATCGCAACCTGGGGAAGGCCTTCTATGAGAACCCCACCACGCAGAGACAGGCCGTGGAGGAATTTCGCAAAGCGCGCGACCTGGCGCCGGCATCGGCGCGCGAGACCCTGAATTATGGCCTCGCTCTACTGCGCGCGGGCGACATGACGGAGGGCATCGCGCAACTGGTGAAGGCCCAGAAGCTCGATCCCAAGCTGCCTCACACCTGGTTCAATCTGGGCACCGCGTTCAAGCGGCAAGCGGAGTTCGAGCGCGCGCTGGCCCAGTTCCAGCAGATGGCGCGCCTCGCGCCCAACGACCCGACGACGCATTACCAGCTTGGCGCGCTGCATAAACTGGCCAACGATCTGGCCGCGGCGGCCCGGGAGTTTGAGCGGACGCGCGAGTTGAACCCGCGCCTCGCCGCACCGCACTTTCAACTGTACGGCCTCTACCGCCAATCGAACCGGCCCAAGGAGGCCGCCGCCGAGTTGCAGACGTTCCAGGAGTTGAAGAAGCAGCAGGAAGGCGCGGCCGTGCCGGAAGACATGGAATGGAGCGTCTATTCGGAAATCTACGATGCGCCGCCCGCGCCCGCCGTTGCGCTCCCCGCTCAGACGGCGCCCGCCGCGGTCTATCGCGAGCAGCGGCTGGCCGCGGGGTTCGGCGGCGCCGCCTCGGGCACGGTTGCGCTCGCCGTGGATGGCGGAGTCCGTCCCAGCCTGATCGCCTGGGGAAACGGGCGCGCCACCCTGTTTCGCAACGGCGTGAACGCGGCGTCCGATTCCGGTCTGGAAGCCCTGCGCGACGTCGTCTCCATAGCGCCTGGCGATTTCGACAACGATGGCTTGCCGGATCTGTGCGTCGTCACCGCGCGCGCCGCCCTGCTCTACCGCAACACCGGCGGGCGTTTCAAGCTGCACGCGGAACTGGCGCGCGGCGCGTTCCGCAAGGCGGTCTGGGTGGATTACGATCACGATTACGATGCGGACCTGCTGTTGGTGGGCGATGACGTCCGCCTGCTGCGCAATAACGGCGAAGCCGGCTTCAGCGACGAATCGAAGCGCTTCCCCTTTGCAGCCGGGGCGGCGTTGGATGCAGTGCGGCTCGACCTGGAGCCGGACACGCCGGGGTTCGACCTCGTGGTGTCCTATGCCACTCGCGCGGGCGTACTGTATCGCGACAACCTGGGCGGTGCGTACAAAGCCCAGGACCTGGCGGAACTGCCGGCGGGCGCGTTCGGCCTGGCGGCTGGCGACGTGAATCGCGATGGCCGCACCGACCTCGGGGCGCGCTTGCCCGACGGGCAGCGCCTGCTGCTGGTCAACCGCGAGGGTAAGTTTCACGCCGAGCCCGCGCCCAAACTCACCGAATTCCCCTTCTCCCAAGGTGTGGATTTCGAGGGCAAGGGCAGGGGAGACCGCGCGTTCATTGCCACGGACGGCACGCTCTACCTGGGGCGCGACGTCACTCCGGCCTACGGCAACTGGCTCGGGATCGCGCTCACCGGCGTGAAGAATGCGAAGCTGGCGGCGGGCGCAGTGATCGAAGTCAAGGCCGCAACGGACTACCGCAAAGTGATCTATGACGGTGTCCCGGTGGTGGTGCGCCTGGGCGCGCGCACCCTGGTGGACACGGTGCGCATCACCTGGCCCAACGGACTCATCCAGAACGAAACCCGCCTGCCGGTGAACCGCCTCGCGGCCATCAAGGAAGCCCCGCGCCTTTCCGGCTCCTGTCCCATGATCTTCACCTGGAACGGCGAACGCTTCCAGTTCATCACCGACGTTCTGGGAGTCGCGCCGCTGGGCGCGAGTTCCGGCGATGGGCAATACTTCCCGGTGGATCACGACGAGTACGTCTCCATTCCCGGCGAGGCCTTGCAGGCGCGCGGCGGGGAATACGAAATCCGCGTCACGGAGGAACTGCGCGAGGTGTCGTACCTCGATCAGATTCGTTTGTTGGCGCTGGATCACCCGGCGACCGTCCAGATCGTGACCAACGAAAAATTCAAATCGCCGCCCTTTCCGGAGTTTCGATTGTTCGGCGTTGAACTTAGAAACGGCGGGCGCGTCTACCCCGTGTCGGCCCGCGATCAGCGCGGCGTCGACGTGCGCGCCGCC
>JADGNT010000258.1 GCA_017883345.1 Candidatus Solibacter sp.
CTAAGGCCAAGAGAGTCTACGCCGCTTTGTTGCGTCTTGGATGGACCCTTAAAAAGCAGGTTGGGGCTCATCGAAAGCTTCAGCGTGCTGGGTGAAGCGAATTTCACGTTCTGCTCCCACGACAGCGAAGAGGTCGGCCCGGCGGGGCGCAATCCGCTGGAGGCTGCATGTCTACCGGATGCTCAGTGACCAAGGAAGAACGGATTATTGGGAAACAGGTCAGGCCACTTCCACGGGATGGCGACTTCCATCCATGTGGAACGCTATAAACTGTCGCAAGCGCGTTACGCGGCTAAGTGATATGGAAACGGAGTCACCGGAGTGTGATGCTGCGGTGGGGCATGCTTTAGCTTTCCCATGCGGCGCTTGACCATGGCACGCAAGGTCGCTGGTGATAGATCGTCAACCGAGTGTCCAAAGTTGCTCACTCTTTCGATGAGGTGAGGGCAAGCTAAAGCATGCCCCACCACCGCCGGTGTTCCACTTGGCCGTCTAGCCGTCTCGTAGAAGTCGCCCCGGCCTAAAGCTCCCCCAAACGCTATGACTCAATCGGAAGTGCAAACGGCGTTCGAGGACGTCTGGCCGGGTTAGGCCCCACAAGTCGGCATCGCGCCGCCCAACTTCCGGATTGGGCGTCATGCAGGAAAAACGTCCCAGAGGATGCGCAGCGCAGCGCTCTTGACGTGTGCGGATCATGGCATTTTCGACTTCAGCTTGATCGTCTCGCCATCCACAGCGAACCTGCCGCATCCGCGATGGTGGATGGTTTTTGGATCCTTTTGCGCCGGATCGGTCCAGGCCTTGAGCACCTCAAGGACGAAGAGATTGTACTTATTGACGAAACGGGTATCGGCCACCTTGCATTCGAGATTGGCAAAGCACTCTACCACTAGAGGCGGCGCCACGCGCCCGGCTGGCGCCGGAGTCAGGCCGAATTTCTCAAACTTCTGCACGTCCCGGCCTGAGCAGTTGCCAACCTTCACGACTTTTGGCGCCAGTTTCAGGGCCGGAACGGCGATCACGCACTCTTTAGTGGCCCGCAATGCGGCAAAGCTGTAATTGGCGCTGCTGACGACACAGGCAACCAACGGCGGGTCAAACTCGACCATCATATGCCAGGACATCGTCATAACGTTGGCGTGTCCCTTTTGGGCGGTCGTCAGCAGGACTACCGGACCCGGTTCGAGCAACTGGTAGACTTTCGACAGAGGTAGATCTTTCATCACGGTCCTGGCTATTCGACCCCAGTCTGCAATGGGGGTCAGCCGTAATCCATTGTAGATCCGCGCGTCGCGAAGAGCGCGTCCCAACGGTCTGGATCGCCGCCGGGAGACAGGGAACCAGAGGCCTGAACAACAACCTCGTGACGCTGTTGGAGCAACACGGCATCCGCCACGAATGCCACCTCTACGGAGGAGGCTATACCTGGATCAGGTGGCGCCAGTGCCTGCGCGATTTCGCGCCATTGCTGTTCCGCTGAACCGGATCTACGAATGGCGTCGCGGGGTACACTGAATAGGACCCAGGGTTCCCAATCGGCAGGGAGAGCGGCAAAATGGAGAAGGTGCTGCGCTGCAATCATCCGCGTAATTTCAGAGGTCCGGGAGCGGTGGTGGAATTCTGCCTGCTTCTGGCGGTGGTCGCGTATCCCACCGGCAGGGTTGTGGCGGCTTCCAAACCGGATTTTGGGCCCAACGTGCTCATCTTCAACCCGTCCATGCCGGCGGCGGCGATCCAGGAGCAGATCGACAAGGTTTACAGCATCCAGCAAAATAACCAATTCGGTCCCGCGCGCAACGCCTTGCTGTTCCTGCCTGGCGCCTACAACGTGGATGTCCCGGTTGGGTACTACACGCAGGTCCTGGGATTGGGGGCTTCGCCCGACAACGTAAACATCACGGGCGGTCTACATGCCGGCCCCGGACGGGGCAACGCCGCCCTGGTGACCTTCTGGAGAGCTGCCGAGGGCTTGTCGGTGACGCCTTCCAATGGCGTCATGCAGTGGGCCGTCTCGCAGGCGGTTCCCTTTCGCCGCATGCACGTGCGAGGCGACATGGTTCTCCACCAGAATAACGGCTATGCGAGCGGCGGCTGGATGTCCGATGCCTTGATTGACGGGAACGTGGTCTCCGGTCCCCAGCAGCAGTGGATCTCGCGGAACACTGAGTGGGGCGGTTGGAAGGGCGCGAACTGGAACATGGTCTTCGTCGGCGTCTTGAATGCGCCGGAGGGCGCCTGGCCCACTCCGGCTATCACCAAAGTCGCCCAGACTCCGATCATTCGCGAGAAGCCATTCCTTCAGGTCGATGCCAAAGGGAACTACAGCGTCCGCGTTCCGTCTCTGCGGACCAACAGTTCGGGCGTCTCGTGGCGCGCCGGATCGACGCCCGGAAAAGACATTCCCATCAGCCGGTTCTATATCGCCCGGCCGGACGTCGACACCGCCGCCACCATCAATGCCCAGTTGGCTAAGGGCAAGAGCCTGTTGTTGACTCCCGGCATCTATAACCTCAACGACACCATCAGGGTTACCCGGGCCAACACGGTGGTGCTGGGTCTGGGCTTCGCCACCCTGGCGGCGAACAACGGTGTGGCGGCCATGTCCACCGCGGATGTGGACGGCGTCGTCATCGCCGGTCTGTTCTTCGATGCGGGAGCCGCCAACTCGCCCGTCCTGCTCGAGGTGGGCCCGGACGGAAGCAAGGCCCGCCATGCGGGAAATCCCATCTCTCTTCACGACGTCTTCTTCCGGGTGGGCGGCGCCGCGGTGGGGCGCGCGTCGGTCAACCTCAGAGTCAACAGCAGCGACACGATCGTGGATCACACCTGGATCTGGCGCGCGGACCACGGCGTGAACCAAAGCGTGGGCTGGAAAATCAATACCAGCGCGAACGGGCTGGTGGTGAATGGGAACAACGTCACCGTCTACGGTCTATTTGTCGAACATCACCAGGAGTTCCAGGTAGTCTGGAACGGCAATGGCGGGCGGGTCTACTTCTACCAGTGCGAGATCCCCTACGATCCTCCGGACCAGGCGAGCTACACGAGCGCACCCGGCACGAACGGCTGGGCCGCGTACAAGGTGGCCGGCAATGTTACCAGCCACGAAGCCTGGGGACTTGGCGTCTATAGCGTCTTCCGGAACAAAGGCGTCGTACTGACCCGGGCCATCGAGGCTCCCAACAACCCCAACGTCAAGTTTCACGACTTGATCACGGTTTGCATCGGCGCGAACGGTGAGATCGGCAACGTGATCAACAACACGGGCGGGGCAACCACGCCGAATGTGCGGCTCACGCCCAAGGTCACGAACTTCCCATAGATGGGGTTGATCATGTACGCGCAGACGGAACCGCCGGGCCCTCCTCGCCTCGCTACTCGATGACGGCTTGCGAAACTGCATTGTCGAAGTCGTATTGCAGCGACCTGCCGGGCGTTTGCACGAACATGACTACCACCATCTGCTCCTTGCGGTTCACCCACCAGTAGGTGCCGTAGGCGCCATCCCAGCCGTAGCTGCCGTCCGGCTTGCGGATCCGTGCGTCCACCGCGCTCACCACCACCTCGCCGCCGAGCCCGAACCCGGCTCCTTTTGGCGGGCGGCCGATCTGTCCGTTAAAGAGATCGCCGACGTTGTTGCTCAACATGGTATCGACGGTCCATGGGCTCAAGATGCGTTTGCCGTTCAGTTGTCCGCCATTGGCGAGCATCTGCGCGAATTGCAGGTAGTCCTCGGCGGTGCAGGTAAGGCCGCCCGCGCCGGAAAAGTAGACCGGCGTGCCGATGGCGAGTTGGCCGCCTTTCTCTAATCCGTTGGGCGTTTTCCGATAGATGTTCGCCACTCCCGCGGCATCCTTTTCCGGGATATTGAACCAGGTGTTGTTCATCGCCAGGGGCTCGAATAGCCGCTGCCGCAGAAACTGGTCGAACGTCAACCCGGAAGCGATCTCGACAATGCGGCCCAGGGTGTCGAACCCGGCCAGGCCGCTGTAGCGCCATTGCGTGCCGGGCTGGAAATCGAGCGGCAGGGCGCCCAGGCGGGGGATGAAGTCGGCCAGGGTATCCGTCGGCTTCCGGGACTTCAGGAGACTCTGGAAATCCGCGTTGGCGATGCCGCCGGTGGCCAGGCCGGAGGTGTGCGTCAGCAGGTCGATGATGGTGATATCGTGATTCGCGGGGACCAGGTAATAGCGGTCGCCGCCGGCGGGCGACTGATCGGACATGGGGACGGCGCCGCGCACGTTCTCCAGCGCGACCTTGGAGTTCCTGAACTCCGGAATGTATTTGGCCACGGGGTCCGTCAGCTTCAGCTTGCCCTCTTCCATCAACATGAGGATGGCGGCGGCGGTGATCGGCTTGCTTGAGGACGCCAGGCGGAACAGCGCGTCCTTGGTCATCGGCTTTTTCGCTTCGATGTCCATCAGGCCGTGAGCTTCGAAGTGGACCAAGCGCCCGCGGCGCGCCACGATGGTGACCGCACCCGAGATGTCGCGCGCTTCGACGTGGCGCATCACCATCTCGTGGATTCGCTGCAGCCGCTCCGAAGACAACCCGACCTCTTCGGGCCTGGCCGTAGGCAGCGAAGCAGCCGCCAGCGGCAACACGATCGCGGGCAGAATCAATAGTCGGACCATTTCAGCTCTATCCTCCCTGAGCGATTTCCTTGCAGCGCAGGCGCTCGTCGCGGTACGGGTCGGTGACGACCTTGCACTCCGCGTCGAGGAACATCGTAGCGCACTGCTCCCGGGTGTAGGCGGGCCATTTGGGAATCTCGTCGTGGCTGGGGTCGAATTGCGCGGGAAGACCGCCCAGGCGCGACTCATATTCCGCGCCGCGCGGGCGCCCGGGGAGCCGTCTTGCGTCACATGGTCGAACTTGAATGGCTGCTCGGCCGCATGGTCGGAGAATGGCTCCCACCGATCGTGCCGCGCGGCAGAACCGGATTACTCCCCGCAAGCCGGCTTCGATCCCGTGATGCGCGGCAGGCCGCCTGGTCGTCCAACGCCCGCCGCGTAGAAGTGACCGGCAACGGATTCTCCGTGGAAGAAGGGCGTTGGCGACGATCACCCGTCGAAGACGCCGGGGTTTGCAGGGCCGACATCTGTTACGAAACCCACCGGGAATCGGTCCACTAGCCCTTAACTTGACGCCAATGGGTGCTAGTCGGGCGGACCCCCCGGTCCGCGCGGGTCCCCCTGGACCCGCTTCCCGCTACACTGGGAGTGCTCACCTATGCCAGATGAAGAACCTGCAGTCAACGTCCCCGCCGGGGAGACCGGAGAGAACCCGCTCCTCGAAGACCTTCCCGTGCTCACGGTTCGCGACACCGTCATCTACCCTGGCGCGCTCCTGCCCATCACCGTGGGACGCCCCAGTTCGCTGGCGCTGGTGCAATCCCTCGGCGAAAGCCGCACCCTCGCCGTGGTCTCCCAACTGGACCCGCGCGTGGAATTCCCCGGTGCCGACGATCTCTTTCAATTCGGCACCGTGTGCGTCATGCACAAGGCCATTAAGGTTCCCAAGGACAACCTGCTGCTGTTCTGCGAAGGCATCGCCCGCATCCGCACACGCGAGTTTACGGCCACCGAACCCTTCCTGCGCGCCCGCGTCGAAAGACTCCCCGATATCGAGCCCGCAATCACGCCCGAAATCGAAGCCCTGCGCCAGACCGTGGTGACGATCTTCCAGCAGATCGTCACGGCATCGCCCAATCTCTCCGAGGAGCTGTCGTCCAACGCCGCCAACATCACCGAACCCGGACGGCTGGCCGATTACATTGCCGGTACCTTGCCCTTCCTGGGACACGCCGAGCGCCAGCAACTTCTGGAGCAACTCGACGGCATGGCGCGGCTCGGCGAAATCCATCGCAATCTGACGCGCGAACTCGAACTCGTCGAATTACGCGGCCGCATACAGTCCCAGGTGCAGGGACAGTTGTCGCAGAACCAGCGCGAGTTCTACCTGCGCGAACAGCTCAAGGCCATCCAGAAAGAACTCGGCGAAGGCGATGACGCCAACCGCGATATCGAGGAGCTGCGCGCCAAACTCGAAGCCGCCGGCATGGCCGAAGCCGTCAAAACCGAAGTCTTGCGCGAACTCAACCGCCTCGCGCGCATGTCGCCCGCCTCGCCCGAACACGGCATGGCCCGCACCTACCTCGAATGGATGGCCAGCCTTCCGTGGGCCATTTCCTCCGGCTCGCAGGTCGATGTGAAACGCGCCGCCGAGATCCTGGATGAAGATCACTACGACCTGGAAAAGGTGAAGGAGCGCATCCTGGATTACCTGGCCGTGCTGCAACTGCGGCCCGTGTTGAAAGGCCCCATCCTGTGCTTCGTCGGTCCGCCCGGCGTCGGCAAGACCTCGCTGGGCCGCTCCATCGCCCGCGCCCTCGGCCGCAAATTCGCGCGCATCTCCATGGGCGGCATGCACGACGAGGCCGAGATCCGCGGCCACCGCCGCACCTACATTGGCGCGCTGCCGGGGCAGATCATCCAGGGCCTGCGCCGTGCCGGTTCCAACGACCCGGTCTTCATGCTCGACGAAGTCGATAAGCTGGGCCGCGATTTCCGTGGCGACCCGGCCAGCGCCCTCCTCGAAGTCCTCGACCCCGAACAGAATTCCACCTACCGCGACAACTACCTGGACGTTCCCTTCGACCTCTCCAAAGTCCTCTTCATCACCACCGCCAACGTCCTCGACCCCGTGCCCGACGCCCTGCGCGACCGCATGGAAATCATTTCGCTCGAAGGCTACACCGAGCAGGAGAAAGTCATCATCGCCTTCCGCTACCTGGTGCCGCGGCAAATCACCGAGAACGGCCTCACCGCTGGGCAGGACATCGAATTCGGCGAAGACGCGGTGCGCTTCATCGTGCGCCGCTACACCCGCGAAGCCGGCGTACGCAACCTGGAGCGCGAGCTCGGCGCCATCTGCCGCAAGCATGCCCGCCGCATCGCCGAAGGCACGCGCGAGAAGGTGCTGGTCACGCCGGAGCTGGTGGAGAAGCACCTGGGCGCGCCGCGCCACCGCATCGATACCGAA
>JADGNT010000259.1 GCA_017883345.1 Candidatus Solibacter sp.
GGCGCGCTGCCCGAACATCCACGAGTGCTTCCACCGCGGCGCGGCCACCTTCATGATTCTGGGCGAGCGCTGCACGCGCGGCTGTGGATTTTGCAGCGTCCAAAAGCTGAATCCCAGGAAGCACGACGTGCAACTGGACGCTGGTGAGCCGGCCAACGTGGCGCGCATGGCGCGCGAGATGAAGCTGCGGTACGTCGTGATCACGAGCGTCAATCGCGACGATTTGGAGGATGGCGGGTCGCATCACTTTGCGGCGACGGTCCGCGAAGTGCGGCGCGCTTTGCCGGAGGCGCGGGTGGAAGTGCTCACGCCGGATTTTTGCGGGCGTCTCGACGCGGTGGCGCGCGTACTGGACGCGGGCCCGCACGTGTTCAATCACAACCTGGAGACAGCGCCGCGGCTCTACTCGCGGGTGCGCCCGCAGGCGGACTACCGGCAGTCGCTGGAGGTGCTGGCCTTCGCGCGGGGGCACGCGGCTCATGCCCCGACCCAGGTCCTGACGAAATCGGGCTTCATGGTGGGGCTGGGCGAGACGCCGGACGAAGTGCGCACGCTGTTGCGCGATCTGCGCGCGGCCGGCACGGACGTGGCGACCATCGGACAGTATCTGCAACCCACGCGGCGCAACCTGCCGGTGGCGGAGTTCGTGGAACCGCGGCGGTTCGAAGAGTATCGCGCGTACGGTATGGCCCTGGGCTTCAAGGCAGTGTTCAGCGGACCGCTGGTGCGCAGTTCCTATATGGCCGATGTGGTCAGCACCGATCTGATTAGCGACGAAGCGCAGCGGGAGCCGTGCTGAACTGGCTGCTGGCGCTCGGTTCGGCGGCGCTGCTCATTTTTACCTTCCCGAAATTCTCCATCGTCTGGTTTGCGCCGGTGGCGCTGGCCCCGCTCCTGGTGGCCATGGCGCGCGAGCCGCGCTGGCCGCGCCGCTTTCTGTTGGGCTGGGGCGCGGGCGTGGTGTACTGGTTCGGCGTCTGCTACTGGATTCAGTTCGTGCTCTCTTTTCACGGCGGGCTGGGAGACGCGGCGGGCTGGGCGGTGTTCCTGTTGTTCGCGGTGGCGAAGGCGCTCCACATGGGAGTCTTCGGCGCGCTGGCCGGCGTCCTGATGCGGCGCTGGTGGGCCGCTCCGTCGGTGGCGGCGCTGTGGGTCGCGGTGGAAGTGACGCACGGGCCGCTCGGCTTCGCGTGGCTGGCGCTGGGCAACGCCGGCGTCGATATGGGGATCCCGATGCGCCTCGCGCCGTTCACCGGAGTTTACGGGCTTTCGTTCGTGTTCGCCCTGATGGCGGCGGCGCTGGCGCTGGCGGTGATCGGGCGGCCGCGGCGGCCACAGGTGGCGCTGCTCTGGCTGGCGCCGATCCTGCTTCTGACGCTGCTGCCCGCTCTCCCGCCGGCGGAGCGCGGGCGCGAGACAGCGCTGCTCGTGCAACCCAGGATTTCGGAGACCGAGCAGTGGACCGCGGCGAGTATCGACGCGATGCAGCGGCGCCAGGTCATGCTTTCGCTGCGCGGGGCGTTGGCCGAGCCCGGGCAGCCGCCCTCGATCATCGTGTGGCCGGAAGTTCCAGCGCCGCTGTACTACTTCGAAGACGCCGTGTTGCGCGGCTATGTGGACAACCTGGCACGGACCGCGAAGGCGCACGTGCTGCTCGGCATCGTGGCCCATACGCCGGGCGGGGCGCCGCTGAATTCGGCGGCGCTGGTTTCGCCGGAGGGAGTGCCGGTCAGCCGGTACGACAAGGTGAACCTGGTGCCGTTCGGCGAGTTCGTGCCGTGGCCGTTCGGGTTTGCGAATAAGATTTCGACGGAGCTCGGCGACTTCGCGGCTGGAAGCCGCGTGGTGGTTTCGCCGGTCGGCACCCACAAGATCGGCACGTTCATCTGCTACGAGAGCGTGTTCCCGGGGTTCGTGCGCAAATTCGTGGCAGGCGGCGCGGAAGTTCTGTTCAACATCTCCAATGACGGATGGTTCGGCAAGAGCGCGGCGCGCGAGCAGCATTTAAGCATGGTGCGCATGCGCGCGGCGGAGAATCGCCGATGGATTCTACGCTCGACCAACGACGGCATCACGGCGACCATCGATTCGGCGGGGCGGCTGCGCGGCACGCTGCCCAAGTATACCGAAGCGACGTCGTATACGGGGTTCAGTTACGTCAGGGCACAGACGGTGTATACACAGTTCGGAGATTGGTTCCCGCTGCTCTGCGCCATGCTGGCGGTGTTGGGACTGGTGGCGGCGCAGGTGACCGAATAACCGTGTTGACAGACGAAAGCGTCTGTCCCACGTTGGTGCGCTTCCGCCTGCCAACTTATTTCTTACCAGCTTCTAACCGTGGCGGATCACCAGGACGTCGCCGTCTTTGACGATGTACTCCTTGCCTTCCAAACGGAGTTGGCCTTTGTCGCGGGCGCCGGGGTAGCCGCCGAGATCGATCAGCGTCTTCCAGTTCACCACTTCGGCACGAATGAACTTCTTTTCGAAATCGGAGTGAATCGCGCCGGCGGCTTTGACCGCCGTGCTGTGCATGGGAATGGTCCAGGCGCGGCACTCGTCTTCTCCGGCGGTGAGGAAGCTCATCAGGCCCAATAGAGCATAGGTGGCGGTGATCAGGCGTTCCAGCCCGGACTCACTCAAGCCGTAGCTGGCCAGATACTCGAGCTGCTCGCCGCGGGGGAGCTCGGCAAGCTCCGCCTCGATTTTGCCGCAGACGGCGGTGACGGCGGTGCGCGCCCGGCCGGCGAGCGGGCCGTTGCGGTACTCCTCTTCGCGTTCGTGCAGGCGGCCGGCTTCCTCCTCGCCGATGTTGAGCACGTACAGCATGGGCTTCTGGGAGAGAAACTGGAAGCCGCGGATGCGCTTTTCGTCGTCGGCATCGAGCTTCAGCTCGCGCAGCGGCTGGTTGGCTTCGATCGTGGCCTTGCACTTGACCAGCAGGTCGTATTCGCGATCGAGTTCGGGGTTCTTGATCTTTTTGCGGTCCTTGTCGAGGCGCTCCAGGCGCTTTTCGAGCACCGCGAAATCGTTGAGGATGAGCTCGGTCTCCAGGTCTTCCATGTCGCGGATGGGGTCGACGGAGCCCTTCTCGTGGGGAATGGTGTCGCTGGCGAAGAGGCGGAGAACGTGGGCAAAGGCGTCGACATTGCGCAGGCTGGCGATACTGCCGGCGTCGCGCAGGGTCTCCTTGGAGATGGAGGGCATGTCCACGTATTCCACGGTGGCGTGGGTGACCTTGGGTGGCTCGAACATCTTGCCCAATGCCTCCACGCGGGTGTCGGGAACGCGGGCGATTCCGGTGCGCGCGGAAGTCGAGCCGATGCGGGTCTCCTGGTGCACCCCGGTGAGGATGGTGAAGAGGGACGTCTTGCCTGTCATGGGCAGGCCGATGATCGCTGTTTTCATAGGGAGGAACGATTTCTACAGGGGGACTTCCACCTGGCTGAGAATGTCTTCGATGATGCGCTCGCCCGTGTCGGCGCGGCGCTGCACCAGGGTGGTGCGGGTATTGATGACGACGCGGTGGGCGAACAGGGGAACGGCCAGACGCTTTACGTCGTCGGGGATGGCGTAGTCGCGGCCTTCGATGAGAGCGACGGCTTGCACGGCGCGGTAGAGCGCCTGGCTGCCGCGAGGGCTGACGCCGAGAGTGAGTGATTCGTGGGAGCGTGTGCGCTCGACAATGGCGAGCATGTAATCGATCAGCGTCTCGTCCACGGTGACGCGGTGGACGGCGTCCTGGAGGCGCAGGACATCGTCGGCGACCAGGCCGGAGGCGACCGGCTGCGCCGATTCACGGGGAATATTGCGCAGAATCAGGCGTTCGCTGGCGGTATCGGGATACCCGATGCGCAGGCGCATGAGGAAGCGGTCGAGCTGGGATTCGGGGAGCGGGTAGGTGCCGTGGTGCTCCACGGGATTCTGCGTGGCGATCACCATAAAGGGACGCGGCAGAAAATGCGAGTGGCCGTCGATGGTGACCTGGCTTTCGTTCATGGCTTCGAGCAGGGCGGACTGGGTTTTGGGGGTGGTGCGGTTGATTTCGTCGGCCAGCAGGAAGTTGCTGAAGATGGGTCCGGGCTTGAATTCGAAGGCTTCGGCGTGGGCGTTGTAGATGGTGACGCCGAGGACATCGCTGGGCAGCATGTCGCTGGTGAACTGCAAGCGATGGAAGCGGCAGGACACGGAGCGGGCGAGAGCTTGGGCGAGGGTTGTCTTGCCGACGCCGGGCACGTCTTCGATGAGCAGATGGCCGCGCGCCAGCAGGCAAACGAGCGATAGGCGTACGACTTCGGGCTTGCCGTGAATCACCGCGCCGACGGCCGTCTCCAGTTCTGAGAGCTTACGGAGGATATCGGGCGAAAACCCAACCGGCGGGGCCACCACTGATTCCCGCTGGGACATTACAAGTTCATGATACTAGAGTTCCCGAACTTCATGCCCTGGAGAGGCAGTCGCGGAGCCCGCTGCAGCGTGGAAAGCGCAGTAGCGTCGAATTTTGATTTCAGTTAAACTAGGAAATTGGCGTGCATCACGCCGTGCCGCGGGACTGCCCCAAAAGGGCGCGTAGCTCAGTTGGTTAGAGCGCCTGCTTCACACGCAGGAGGTCACAGGTTCGAGTCCTGTCGCGCCCACCATTCAAAACAAAGCTCTTATCGGATTTACCGCTATGGATTACGCGCTGCGAATACGCTGCGAATAGCGGTCAGCCGCGCTTGCGGGCCACCTTCGGCCTCGTTTTCGGCCGCTTCTCGCGTTTGCGAATTCGCCGGTCGAGCGCCTCGACAGCGTTGCGCACGCTCTGTGGAATCGGCTTCGTGTAAACGTTGGCCGTGGTATTCACGCTCGCATGCCTCATTTGGGCCTGGATGTCCTTGAGATCGCCGCCGGAATTGTAGGCGAGCGTGGCAAACGTCCGGCGCAGGATCTGGTGGTTCGCTCGGATTCCGAGCCGTTTGGAGACCGGCTTCAAAGTCCGGTTGAGCCAATTGTGGTAGTTGATCGGCATGACCGTACCCCGGCGGTTTCGACTTGACGGGAATATCCATGCACCGTCAGAACCGTCCTCGGCGGATTCTTGCAGTTTGACCAACTCCTCGTACAGCGCAACTGGCACGACTACGGGAGCCTTGCTCTTCTTAGTCTTCGGCTCACTCACCTTTCCGCGGGCATAGATCCGCTGAATGCGCAAGGAGTGATCAGCAGTCAAATCCTGCCACTGGAGCCCGAAGGCCTCACCCGCTCGCAGACCGCAACGAGACAGAAGTTGCCACAGGATCTTATCCTTACCTTCGAGATCATCCTCGAACAGCCGCACCGCCTCAAGCAAAAGAATTGTTTCGTCCCGGTCACGGGTGTAATTCGGGATTGCGAGTCCTCGCGCCGGGCTCTTCTCAATGACATCTTCGTCCACTGCCTGACTAAATATGGCTTGTAAATATGTGTGGGCGAGATGAACCGTGTCGTGGCTGTATTCCTTCGCTAATCGATCCAGGAATCTTTGAAGCGTGACCCGGTCGATATCGGCCAGTCGCGAGTCCCCGATCACCGGCTCAATCTTCTGATACAGATAGTAGAATCTTTCTCTAGAACGGGGTTTCCAGCCCGAGTCGCGTGCCGGGATAAATCTCGTTTGGACAAAGCCCGCGAACGTTGAGTCGGATTCCGTCGGCGCTACATGTTCGGCCGTGATCGTTCGGTCCCGGATTTTAGCCCACTTCGATTCCGCGGCGCTCTTGGTAGGCAGATCGTCCTTGGTCTTGAAACCGAGGACATGGGAACGTTGGCGGTAGCGTGACGCCCCCACGCTGGTGTAGCTTTCACCGGTGTACCAGTGGGCGACCCAACGATGGGGGCTGTATCTCTTGTCGAGAGAAATCCAGCCGTTCCTTAATAGCTTTCTACCCCTTCCCATCTGGCCTCCGGAGTCCGTGAACCATTGGCGGCTAAGGTCTTGCCATTCTTGCCGCTCTGCCCGCGGATGAATGCCTCGACATCCTCATTGCGAAACCGAAGCAGTTTGCCAATTCGGACCACGGGCAGACGGGGATTCTTTCTTGTCGCGTGGTTATGAACCCAATCGACCGAAACGTCCAACCATTTCGCGACTTCCTTGGGAGTGAGAAGCTTTGGTTCAGATTTCATGATCGTATTCCCCACGCGCCTTTCGCTCGCGGTATTGAATAGAGGGATATGCGCTGACTCCATGCTCATTTGTAAGGCATTCGGGGTGCTTGCTCCAAAAGTCTATCGACGCGTGCCCGGGACAGCATCCGACATCTGGCCGTAACAGCTGCTATTCCAGTGGGTTAGCCGGATAACAACCCCGCGTCCATGACCCCGGTGGGCTTAACGCGACAGTTTTCATCCCGATGTCTTCTAGGGCATACTGCTGGTGCGGATAGCGAGCGGAGGCACGAGAGAGGCACGGTGAGCCATGGACATTCCTAGCGTAATATCAGGGCTTCATGAAATGTTGCGGGCGAATCAAAAAATCACGGGAACGTGGGGATACCGGGGCAGTCAGGACTCGGTCGAATCCACATGCCTTGCGATGTTGGCGTTGTGTCGGCAACCGGGCAACGAACTTGCGCGGGCGGTGCACGCGCTCCAGGGTCTTCAGAACGCGGACGGGAGCTGGCCAGCGTTCACCGGTGACGAGGCAGAGGGGTGTTGGACAACTGCTCTTGCCGTCTTGAGCCTAATCGCGGGGCGGCACGCAACGAAGTCTATGGCATTGGGAATCCAGTGGTTAATCGATGCACGAGGCCGCGAAGCAACGTGGCTGTGGCGTTGGAAACTCCGCACTGTCGACAACAAGGTTCAGTTCGATCCAGCCAAGTTCGGCTGGAGCTGGGTTTCGGGAACAACGAGCTGGGTGATCCCGACCGCCTTCAGTATAATTTCGCTTCGACAGGCACGACAGCACGGCGTTAACAGAACGGCTGAACTGGCAGAGCGAGTCAAGCTGGGGTCCAACATGCTGTTCGACCGAATGTGCCCGGGCGGCGGATGGAATTCGGGCAATGGAATCGCATTTGGT
>JADGNT010000260.1 GCA_017883345.1 Candidatus Solibacter sp.
AATCTCTTTAACAACATGCTCTACACCCACACCGCGCAGGGCTGCGGCGGCAACCCGAATGTGGCGTACGTCTACGACCTGGCCACCAAGAAGGTGGGCACCTGGGGTCCGGCGGGTGGCGGCATGTGGGGCCGCACGGGTCCCGCGATCAGCGCCAACGGCACCATGTACACGGGCACGGGCGACGGCCGGTGGGATCCCGAGAACGGCATCTACGGCAACGGCATCGTCGGCCTGAAGCCCGATCCGAAGACGAAGATGTTGCTGCTGGAAGATTACTACGGCCCGTCCAATGCCGAGTGGCTGGTGAAGCGCGATCTGGACATGCAGGTCACGCCGGTCATCTTCAACTACAAAGGCAAGGAACTGATGGTGGATGCGGGCAAGGAGTGCCGCGTGTACCTGATGGACCTCGCGTCGATCGGCGGCGACGACCATCGCACGCCGCTCGAGCGCACTCCGCTGCTCTGCAACGAAGAGGTCAACTACGCGTCGGCGGGCATCTGGGGATCGATGGCCAGTTGGGAAGATTCCAAGGGCACGCGTTGGGTGCTGCACTCGATCTGGGGCCCCAAGCATTCGGCGTTCAAGGCCCCCATCGAATACGGCAAGGTAACTTACGGCGCCATCGTGGCCTTCAAGGTGGAAGAGAAGAACGGCAAGGCGCAGTTGACGCCGGCGTGGATCTCGCGCGATATGAACCACGCGGAGCCGCCGGTGATCGCCAATGGCGTAGTCTACGCCTACGGCAACGGCGAAGACACCGACCAGTCTACTCCCGACGTGGGCCTCGACAATACCGCCGAGAGGCGCATCCCCGGTTCGACGCACGCGGTGCTTTACGCGCTGGACGCACAGACCGGAAAAGAGCTGTGGTCCAGCCGGGACGAGATCAAGTCCTGGAATCACTTTAGCGGACTGTCCATCGCCAACGGCCGGGTTTATATTGCCACGTTCGACGGCATCCTGTACTGCTACGGAATCAAGAAGTAGCTGCCCATGAAAGCACTACCGATCCGTTTGCCGGCCGGCCTCCTTCTGTTGGCCGGCTTTGCCGCGGCGCAGGCTGTGGACCTTGCCCCCAGGGTGCAGGCGCTGGAGCAGAAACTGGCCGCGCAGAAGCGCGTGCTGAATGATTTCGGCGGTCTCATCCGCTATGGCAGCGAGGATGCCGAAATCGGGACGCCCAAGCCCGGCGAGAACCGGGTGGTCTTCCTGGGAGACGATATCACCGAGTTGTGGGGCCGCGGCAGTGCCACATTTTTTTCTTCCAAGCCGTACTTCAACCGCGGGATCGTCGGACAGACTACGCCGCAGATGCTGATCCGCTTCCATCAGGATGTGGTGGCGCTCCAGCCCAAAGTGGTCGTGATCCAGGCGGGCGTGAACGATCTCCTGGTGGCCAGCGAAGGCGTGACTGCGGAGAACTTCATGTCGATGGTGGATATCGCCAAGGCCAACGGCATCCGCGTGGTGCTGGCTTCCCTCACCCCGGTGTGCGACTGTTACACCAAACAGACGGGGCTGCGGCCCCAGGGAAAGATCATCAGCCTGAACGGCTGGATCAAGGATTACGCGGCGCGCAGCGGAGCGGTCTATCTGGACTACTATTCCGCGCTGGCCGACGGACGCAATTTCAAGAAGGAGCTGACCGGCGACGGTCTGTTTCCCAACGACGCCGGCTACGGCGTCATGGCTCCGCTTGCGGAGAAAGCGATCGCGGAGGCGCTCAAGAAATGACACCTTGCGAGGTAAGTTCCGTTTCGAAGTCGAAAGGATTTCGTGTGATGCCTACTAGATTGACTGCACGTGCCACCGTTTCTTTTGCCTGCGCCTTCGTCTGCCTGGGCGTAGCTCACGCCCAATTCGGGCGCGGCGGCGGGGAATGGAGTACGTCTGGCGGCGATGCCCATCGCTCGTCCTCGGTCGCGACGGACCCGAAGATTTCGAAGGAAAGTCTATCGAAGCCGGGCTTCGCGCTGTTTTGGAAGATGAAGCTGAACAACGAGCCCAGACAACTCAACGGTCTGATGCCGCCCACCCTGATGGACCGGCACATCGGAATCCACGGTTTCCGGTCCTTCGGGTTTGTGACGGGTAGCGCGGATAACGTCTACGCGGTGGATACCGACCTGGGCCGGATCGACTGGCAGAAGAACTTCGGCTCCAAGTCGGCGCCGGCGGATGCTTCGTTGGTTTGTCCGGGAGGCATGACCACCGGCACGGCACGTTCGATCGGTACGGCCTTTCCCGCGGCGGCGCCCGGCGGGCGCGGCGGCGGTGGTGGCGGGCGTGGCGGGCCCGCCAAGAGCGGAGTCGGTGAACCGGGCGAGGGCGCCGTCACAATTGCGGAACTCGCCGCGCGCGCCGCGGCGGCTGGCGCCGGCCCGGCCCCTGGCAGGGGCGGCGCGGCCGGACGCGGACCCGGCGGTGGCGGCGGCCGCGGCCCGCGTATGGCGGTGGTCGTCAATTCCCTGTCCAGCGACGGCATGTTTCACACCAATTACGTTTCCAACGGCGACGAACCGACTCCTTCCATACGCTTTCTGCCGGGTAAGGATGCCAACGCGCAAGGGCTGATCATCGTGGACAACATGGCTTACGTCGCCACAGTCGGCGTTTGCGGCGGCGTCCCCAAGGGCATGTGGGCTCTGGATATCGCTTCCAAGGCGGTCACCAGTTGGAAACCGGAGAGCGGCGAAGTGGCTGGGTCGGCCGGCCCGGCGTTCGGTGGGGACGGAACCCTGTACGTGTCGACCACCAGTGGCGATCTGGTATCGCTCGAGGCCAAGACGCTGAAGGTGAAGGATGTGTACCGCGCCGGACAAGAGCTTACTTCTTCCCCCGTGATCTTCCAGCACCAGGAGAAAACGCTGCTGGCATCCACCACGAAGGACGGGCGCATCCACCTGGTGGACAGCGCGGCGATGGGCGGGACGGCCGTCAAGACCGCGCCGTATTCCACCGCGAGCGATTTCGTTCCGGGAGCGCTGGCCACCTGGCAGGATGCGGCCGGCACGCGCTGGATCCTCGCGCCCGCGGCGGGACCGGTGGCCGCGGATGCGAAGTTCGCTGCCTCCAATGGCGCCGTGACCAATGGCGCGATCGTGGCCTGGAAGGTCGTGGAGCAGAACGGCGCGGCGGCCCTGGAACCTGGCTGGGTGTCGCGCGACCTGGTGTCTCCGTTGACTCCTCTCGTCATCAACGGCGTAGTCTTTGCGGTGTCCAGCGGGGAATACCGCGGCACGGACAGTAAGATGACGGCGGCGCAACGGGCGCAGCGTTCGGTCCCCGCGGTAGTCTACGCGTTGGATGGGGCGACCGGCAAGGAACTGTGGAACAGCGGGAAGACGGTTACCTCGTTCGTGCATGGCGGCGGACTGTCGGGCGGCGCCGGCCAGATTTATCTGGGGACGCACGATGGCACGTTGTATTCTTTCGGCTTCCCGATCGAGCACTAAATATGCGGGTTCAGAAGTTCAGTTCCGTGTTCGGTTGGCAGGCGGACCCAGAGGGTACCCCGCCTGCCCCACAAGGTGGGACAGGCGCTTTCGCCTGTCAACCCGGAGTCACACTCGCCGCGCTCCTGCTTTTCGCCGGCAGCGCCTGGGCGCAAGGCGCGGAAGTCCCGGGAAGAGCCGAAGCCTTGCGCATCTGCATACAGTGTCATGAATTTGAGCGATCCGTTGCCCCGCGGCAGAATCTCGCCGGGTGGCAGGCCACCATGGATAAGATGGTGGCGCTCGGCGCGAAAGGCACGCAAAAGGAATTCGACGCGATCGTGGAGTATCTGGCCAAGACCTACCCCGGCGAGGAAGTTCCCAAGATCAAAGTCAACGAGGCCAGAGCCATCGAGCTGGAAAGCGGATTATCGCTGCCGCGCTCGCAAGCGGCGGCGATCATTCAGTACCGGACCAAGAACGGCGACTTCAAATCGATTGAAGACCTGAAGAAGGTTCCGGGCGTGGATGTGGCGAAGATCGAAGCCAGAAAAGACAGGCTGTTGTTCTGAATGGAGCGGCTATGAACACATCGAAGATCGCGGCTGGATTAATCCTGCTGTTTGCGGTGACCCTTGCGACATCGCAGCAGACTCCGCCGGCAGCAGGCCAGCCTGCACAGCCCGGCCAACCCGGCGGGCCGGGGCGTGGCGGACGAGGCGGCGGTTTCACGCAGCCGGAGCCGATCGATTTTGCCGACAACACGGGCTGGACGTCCATGTTCGATGGCAGCAGCCTGAAGGGCTGGGACGGCAACATGGACCTGTGGCACGTGGAGAACGGCGCGATTGCCGTCGAGTCCACGTGCGAGAAACCCACCGGAACGGTGTACCTGATCTGGCAAGGCGGACAGCCCGGCGACTTTGAATTAAAAGCCGAACTGCGGGGCGAAGGTGCGGGCGTCAATAGCGGCATACAGTATCGGAGCTTCATCCAGCCGCCGCGTCCGGCGGGGGAGGGTCGCGGCGGCGCACCGGGCGGGGCTCCGGGTGGCGCGCCCGCGGGCGGCGCGGGCGGACGCGGGCCGAGCGGGCCCTGTCCCAGCGGGCAGCCGCGGGGGACGCCGAATCCGGCGGCGGAAGCCAAGTGGAACATGGGCGGTCCGCAGTCCGATTTCGACGGTACCAATCGCTACAGCGGCCAGTATTACGAAGGCGGCACGACGCGCGGCATCGTGGCCTGGCGCGGTCAGGTGGTGCGGGCGGAAGAAGGCAAGAAGCCGCGACTGCTGGCGACCATTGGCGACAAGGACGAACTCGGCGGCTACGTCAAGATCAACGACTGGAACCAGATCCACATCATCGCGCGCGGCAACCAGATGATTCACATCATCAACGGGCACGTGATGTCGGTCTTCATCGACGACGACGCGACCAAGTTCCGCAAGAACGGCCTGATCGGGATTCAGATCGAAGGCACCGGCAAAGTGAGTTTCCGCAATCTCTGGATTAAGATGAGTCAGTGACCATCTACCACGGCCGCCGCGCGGCGGCAATCGAAAACCAACACTTGCGTGTGACCGTGCTGCGGGAAGGCGGGCACATCGCCGAGATCCTGGATAAGGAAACCGGCATCAATCCGTTGTGGACGCCGCCATGGCGCACCAGCGAGCCCTCGGCATACGCTTCCGGCGTGTACGCCGAATACGGCGACGGCGCGGAGAGCAAACTGCTGGCGGGCATCATGGGACACAACCTGTGTCTCGACATTTTCGGCGGGCCCTCGGAGGAAGAAGCCGCGGCGGGCCTCACGGTGCACGGCGAAGGGTCGGTGGCGGCTTACGAGATCGACGATGCCGAAGGCGGGCTCACCTTGCGGGCGCGCTTTCCGATGGCGCAGATCGCGTTCGAGCGGCGCATCGAATTGCGCGATCGCACGGTGCGAATTCGCGAAGCGGTGGAGAATCTGACGGCGTGCGACCGCCCGATCGGCTGGACGCAGCACGTCACGCTGGGGCCGGGCTTTCTGGAAAAGGGGGTGACGCAATTCCGCGCCTCGGCCACGCGGTCCAAGGTGTGGGAAAGCGAGTTCGGCGCCCACGATACGCTGCGCGCGGCGGCGGAGTTCGATTGGCCCGAGGGGCCGCTTCGCGACGGCGGCGTCGAAGATCTGCGAGTGTTGACTAGCGCCGCCTCTTCGTGCGCCTTCACCACGCATCTGATGGACCCCGCGCGCGAGCACGCATACTTTGCGGCTTTCGCTCCGGCGGCGCGGCTGGTGTTCGGGTACGTGTGGAAGCAGGCCGATTTTCCGTGGATGGGCATCTGGGAAGAGAATTATAGCCGCACGCACGCGCCGTGGAATGGCCAGACGCTGGCGCGCGGCATGGAGTTCGGTGTGTCGCCGATGCCGGAATCGCGGCGGCAAATGATCGATCGCGGCAAACTGTTCGGCGTTCCGGCATATCGCTGGCTGCCCGCCAAGGCGCGCCTCGAAGTGGAGTATTGCGCGGTCATGGCACACGCGGACGCGATCCCGGAGACGCTGGAGATCCCTGGGTAGCTGCAAATTCCGTTCACGGTGGCTATGATGAAAGCTGATGGACCGGAAAGATTTCCAGGAGCTTTCGAAGGTCAGGCTGAAGGAAGCGACCGCTTTGCTTCGGCTGGGCTTGTTCGACGGCGCGTATTACCTGGCTGGCTATGCAGTGGAGTGCGCGCTCAAGGCTTGCATCGCAAAGGGAACTCAGCGGTATGAATTCCCAGACAGAAAGAGGGCGGAGTCTAGTCATTCCCACAGCTTGCGGGACCTGATCAGAGTCGCGGGTCTTGAGGAAGCGCGTCGCGAACGGGCCGACCAGGATCCGGACTTCCGAAGAAGCTGGGAAATTGTTGAGTCTTGGTCCGAGCAGAGCCGATACAGTAGAAATATTCCGGAATCCGCGCAAGTGCTCCTGGCGGCAGTTGGCGAGAGGCGACACGGGGTAATCTCATGGATAAAGCTGCAATGGTAAGCGTAGACATCGATAAGGGCACCAAGCTTCTGGAGGCTCTGGAGCGCGCGAAGGTGAAGGTCGCTGTGGCGGCTTGGATGTACTTGTCCGAGTACGAAGATTGGCGGCTGGTGGTTGCCGCGCGCCAGTTTGACTCGCTCGGTCTCATGGACGCATATGGCTTACTTCACGATTCGCTTGCCCCTGCGGGATTCACTGCGAGGAACACCCCGCCAATCATGATCCTTCGGATGGCCGATCCGTTTATTAAAGATCTTCGTAGGCTCTTTGCGAAGAGCAAGAGCGTCGAAGGGATGCGCCTTGGAGGCCAGGCGTTTGGCGACCGCTTCGTGGAAGACGCGTACGTCTACCGGATTTCGTAGTCGAGCGGAATTGGCACTGGTTTGAATGGCACTGCTCGACGCCACCGCAATCACCAAATCGTTCGCCGGCGTACAGGCGCTGCGCGGCGTGTCGTTTGCACTCCGCTCGGGCGAGGTGCATGCGCTGCTGGGGGAGAACGGGGCGGGGAAGTCCACCCTCATCAAAGTGATCACCGGCGCGGAGAAGGCCGATTCCGGCACGCTCACGGTGGATGGCCATCTGGT
>JADGNT010000261.1 GCA_017883345.1 Candidatus Solibacter sp.
CCTCACCGGCACCATCCGCCTGTGGCCCGGAGTGGCCGAGGAACTGGTCGCCACCAAGGCATACTACGTGCGCGACGGCATGTTCAAGGACGTGGACGTGTGCCTGTTCACCCACGTGGCCGCCAACCTGGGCGTTTCCTGGGGGGGGTCGCTCAATACCAACGGGCTGGTCAGCATCGAGTACATGTTCCAGGGCGAGAGCGCCCACGCCGCCGGCTCTCCGTGGCGCGGCAAGAGCGCGCTGGATGCCGTCGAGCTGATGGACGTGGGCTGGAACTTCCGGCGCGAGCATCTCCGCCTGGCGCAGCGTTCGCATTACGTGATCACCAACGGCGGCGATCAGCCCAACGTTGTGCCGCCCAACGCCGCTGTCTGGTATTACTTCCGCGAGGCCGATTACGACCACATCATGGACATGTGGCGGATCGGCGACAACATGGCGAAGGCCGCGACGCTGATGACCGATACCACCGTCACCTCGCGCCTGCTGGGCAGCGCGTGGCCGGGCCACTTCAACCGCCCGATCGCCGAAGCCATGAACGAGAACATCAAGAAGGTCGGCCTGCCGCAATGGTCGGAAGACGATCAGACCATGGCGAAGGGCTTGCAGAAAGAGCTCAAGCAGCCGGTGCGCGGCCTCCCCACGAAGCTTGGGGAAATGCGCGCGCCGCGCGTCGAAACCCCGGACGGCGGGGAGGGCGCGGATGGTCCCGCGGTGGGCCCCACGGGCGGCGGCAGCGACGACATCGGCGACGTGAGTTGGAACGTGCCCACCGTGACGCTGCGCTTTCCCTCCAACATCCCCGGCGGCCCCGGCCACAACTGGGCCAACGGAATCGCCATGGCCACGCCGATCGCGCACAAGGGCGTGGTGGCCGGCGCCAAAGTGCAAGCGATGACCATGCTCGATATCCTCCTGCATCCCGACCTGGTCGCCAAATCTTGGGACTACTTCAAGAACGTGCAGACCAAGGACGTGCAGTACAAGACCTTCCTGCGTCCCGATGACAAGCCCGCCATCTGGCTCAACAAAGAGACCATGGAAAAGTACCGCCCGCGGATGCAAAAGATGTACTACGACGCGAGCCACTACGACACCTATCTCGAACAGCTCGGCATCAAGTACCCGACGGTGCGGTAGCGGCCGTTTCATGGCCGGCAGGACGTGGCCGCTCGGCTACCCCTTCAGATCGCGGAACGCTTCCTCGATTTCGCGTTTGGCTTCGGGCGTGGGCACAATCAACGGGAGGCGCGGCGGACCGCCGTAGTAGCCGTTGAGGTCCATCGCATATTTGAGGCCGGGGACACCGTACTTCGAGGTCACCAGCGCCGATGCGCGGCCGATGCGGTTCTGCCAGTCCAACCCGGCCGCATCCTCGCGGGTCTTATAGGCTTCCCAAATGGCGATCGCCGAATACGGCGCGGCGTTGGCATAGGCGAGGATGGCTCCGCAGGCGCCCATCAACAGCGACGGCCACAGCGTGGGAGCGGAGCCCACCAGCACCTGGAAGCCGTGCTTCACCTCCCGGATCATCTGCATCACTTTTTCCAGGTTGCCCGAGCTTTCCTTGATGGCAATGATGTTGGGATGCTCGCTCAACCCAACCACCGCCTCTACCGTTATATCGACGCCGGTGGTCTGCGGCCAGTTGTAGATGATCAGCGGGATTTTGGACTGGTCGGCCACGGCGCGGAAGTAGAGCATCTGCGCGTCCGTGCGGTTGATCAGATTCTTGTAGTAGTGGGGGGTGCGGACCATCGCCGCTTTATAGCCCATTTCGGCGGCGCGGTTGGTCAGCAGCACGGTCTCGCGCACGCTCTCCACGCCGGTGCCGGCGATCAGCAACTTCTCCGGCGCGGCGTGTTTGGCCACCTCCTCCCAGACGGTGAACTTTTCATCCGGCATGAGCATCACGCTCTCGCCGGTGGAGCCCATCACGACGTAGCCGGAGAGTGTCGTGAGGTTCCACTGCTCCACGTTGTGCTGGATCTTGGAGATGTAAATGTCCCCGTTGTAGTCGAATGGGGTGGTGATTGGTGGGAAAATACCTTGTAGCTTCATGTCGGGTGTAATTCCAAAATAGCACTTGGCGCCACGGGGATGGTTCAAACATGTTCTCTCTCGAAATCGACTGCGATCCGGAAGACCGGGACCTGCTCATTGCGGAGCTATGGGAGCAGGGCTCGGCCGGCATCGTGGAGCTCAACCCACAAACGGTCCGCTCCTTCTTCGAGGACGACGTGAGCCGCGCCGCACTGCTGAAGCTCTTTCCCGGCGCGCGGCAGCGCCAAGAAGAGGCGCGCGATTGGGTGCAGTCCTCGCGCGATCTGTTGCAGCCTATGGAAGTGGGGCGGCGCTTCTTTCTGGTCCCGGAGTGGCGCGACGACGCGGCGCCGGAGGGCCGCTTCCGCATCGCGGTGAATCCGGGGATGGCGTTCGGCACCGGGGTTCATGAAACCACGCAGCTCTGCATCGAGGCGTTGGAAGATTACCTGCGGCCCGGGATGAGCGTGCTGGACGTGGGCACCGGGAGCGGCATTCTGGCGAAGGCGGCGAAGTTGCTGGGGGCGGGGAACGTGACGGCCTGCGACACAGACCCGGTGGCGGTGGAAATCGCGGGCCAGGGGTTTGTGGGTTCGGTGGATGCGGTGGCGGCGGGCGCGGCAGACCTGGTGATGGCGAACATCAGTCCCGAGGCGATTGCGGCGCTGGCTGGGGATCTGCTGCGCGTGCGCAAGTCGGGCGGGGTGCTGCTGGCCTCTGGCTTCGAAGCGCATGAAGTGGAACAAGTGCGCGCCGCGCTGCCGGAGGCCCGCGAGGTGCGGCACAAGGGGAAGTGGGCGCTGCTGGTGGTGTAAGGGGGGGCGGCCCGGCACGTTTCACAAAGGGTCGGAGCACGATTCTAGTTCATTGTTTGTGGGCGTACAGTTCGCCCGACTTGACAAAAACTACGGGTAGGCCGTACATTATGGACGACGACGAATTCGAGTGGGACGCCGCCAAAGCCGAAAGCAACCTGGCAAAACACGGCGTCAGCTTCGAGGCGGCGCGTTGTGTGTTCGACGATGTGTTTGCCTTTGAGCGGTGTGATTTTGACAGTGCGCCAGGCGAGATCAGGTACGTCATCGCGGGAATGGTCCACGACGTTATGCTGACGGTGGTTTATACGGAACGAGGCGAGCGCACACGCATCATCTCGGCAAGAAGAGCAACCAAGCATGAGCAAGAAGAATACTATCGTAGCCAAACGGCGGAGTGACGGAACGCTGGTTCAGGTGTTGCCTGACGGCTCCACCAAGCCGCTTGAAGACAAGACGGATTGGGCGCGCTTGCGGGCTATGACCGACGAGGAGGTCACGGCCGCGGCGATGAGCGATCCGGACGCGCGGCCCATGACGCCCGAGCAGCTCCGGGCTGCCCGCCGCGTACCGCGGACCAAAACCCTACGCCGAGCCCTGGCCTTGACACAGGAGGAATTTGCGGCGCGGTATCACATCCCGCTCGGTACTCTGCGCGATTGGGAACAGGGACGCTGTGAGCCCGACCAGCCGGCTCGCGCGTATCTAGCCATAATTGCCCACGACCCAGAAGGCGTGAAACGCACCCTGGCGGAGAAGCGGCTTCCAGCCAGTTGAAGAAGGCCCTGGCGTGGCTTGACCAAAACGAACAGATTACGCCGATCAATGCCGACTATCTTGCAGCCGCTACCATCAAGCCAACGGCACGAGGGCAAGGCTCAATTGTGAGGGCAACGCCGAAGCAGACCGAGGAACATACGCCGTACACATACTACTTCTTGTGGCAAGGAGACCGGTGGACTCTGTTGAGGCGGGTTCCATTGAACGCAGAGTGAAGACTTTCTTCCACGTCGATATGGACGCGTTCTTCGTCTCGGTGGAAGAGTTGTACGACCCCTCCCTGAAGGGTAAGCCTGTCGTGGTGGGCGGGCGGCCGGATGAGCGCGGCGTGGTATCGGCCGCCTCTTATGCGGCGCGCAAGTTCGGTGTGCATTCGGCGATGCCGTTGCGTACGGCGTACCAGATGTGTCCGCAGGCGATCTTCGTGGACGGGCACCCCGAGCGCTATCGCGAGTACTCGCACAAGATCCACGAGGTGCTGCAAGCGTTCTCGCCGCTGGTGGAAATGGCGTCGATCGACGAGGCCTACCTCGACATCACGGGCACGGAGCGGCTCTACGGGCCGCCACTTAAGGCCGCGCATTTGCTGCACGAACGCATGAAGGCGGCGACCCACCTGAACTGCTCCATCGGCATCGCGGCATCGCGCCTGGTGGCCAAAATCAGCTCGGACCAGGCCAAACCGAACGGCGTGCTGTGGATCGTCCCGGGACAGGAGGCGGCGTTTCTGGCGCCACTCGATGTGCGCAAAGTGCCGGGGGTGGGCAGGGTGACGGAGAAGCAACTGCACGCGATTGGTATCCGCAAGGTGGGCGACCTGGCGCGTCTGGACGCGGCGTTCCTGGAGCAACGCTTCGGGAAGTGGGGACTGGCGCTGGCCGGAAAGTCGCGCGGGCTCGACGCCGGGGGCTGGTTCGACAGCGAGATCGGCACGGACGAAGGTCCGAAATCGATCAGCCACGAGCACACCTTCAACGAAGACACGGCGGATCTGGAGCGCATCGAATCCACGCTGGCGCGCCTTTCGGAGATGGTGGGCCGGCGGCTGCGCGAACATAAGCTGCAGGCGCGCACGCTGCAACTGAAGCTGCGCTATGCGGATTTCTCCACCATCACGCGCGCGCGCTCGTTGCCGCGCTCTACCGATCTCGACACCGAGATCTTCGCGGGAGTCCGCCAACTGTTCCGGCGCAACTGGAAGGCGGGCGCGGCCGTGCGCCTGCTCGGCGTGCATGCCGCGGGCTGGGCGGAAGGCGGCGAGCAACTGGACCTGCTGGGCGAAGCGAATCACGAAAAGTGGCAGCGGACGCTGGCCGCGGCGGACCGTATGCGCGACAAGTTCGGCGAGTCCGCGGTTTCGCTGGCGTCGTCCTTGCGGGGCAAATTCAAGGAGCGCACGCACGACAATCCGGCATCCCTGCCCGGGAAGAAAACTGGTCCGTAGCGTAGCCAGACCCAGAGGGTACCCCGGCTGCCACGCCGGCGTCCTTGCCGGCGTTCTTAAGAATGCCGGTACGTATACCGGCATGGCAGGCGAGACGCCTGCGCTACAGTGTGTGACGCCAGGTGAGGAAGCCGACGATCGTCTTGGCGTCTTCGATCTTGCCCTCGGCGATCATCGCCGCGAGTTCCTTGCGCTTGAACCAGCGGGCTTCGATGCGCTCGTCCTCCATCGGAGTGGCCTCGCCGGCGGTGAGATCTTGGGCGAGGAAGATGCTCATGCGCTCCCGCACGAAGCCGGGGCTCGCCCAGAACGACGCCAGTTTGGTCCACTTGCGCGCTACGTAGCCGGTCTCTTCCTTCAATTCGCGCCTGGCTGCCTGCAACGGCTTCTCGCCGGCGTCGAGGCGTCCCGCCGGCAGTTCCCAAAGATATTTTTCCGCGGGCAGGCGGTACTGGCGCACCAGCAGCACGCGCTTTTTGTCGTCGACGGCCATCATCACCGCGCTGCCGATGTGCCGCACCACGCTGCGTTTGATCTCGAATTTCGTCTTGGGGTCCACCGCCACGTCTTCGGTGACGCGGAAGAGGCCGCAATCGTATACCTGTTTGGAGCTGGTGATTTTCATGATTTTGCCTGGATGGCGCGCGCGAACTCATCCGCGCCGCGCGTGTTCAAAATGTCGTCCGGTCCCAGCCACCCGCGGCGCGCCGTGACCACGCCGTAGCGCATGTTGGCCAGTTGTTGGGGGTGGTGCGCGTCGGTGGAGATGGTGAACTTGGCGCCCTTGGTCTTGGCGGTGCGGATCAGCGTGCCGTCGAGGTCCAGCCGCTCCGGGCTGGCATTGATCTCTAGCCAAACGCCGCGGCGCGCGGCCTCGGCCACGACGCGGTCGAAATCGAAGGGGAACGGGTCGCGGTGCAGCAGGATGCGGCCGGTCGGGTGTCCCACGATGCGCAGGTACGGGCACTCTAGCGCGCGCAGCAGGCGGCCGGTCATCTCGTCCGATTCCTGGTTCATGTGGCTGTGGACGCTGCCGATCACCAGGTCGAGCTCGGCCAGTGCGTCATCGGCCAGATCCATCGCGCCGTCCTTGAGGATGTCGCACTCGATGCCGCTGAAGACGCGGATGCCCAGGCCGCTGCGATTGATCTCGCGCACGCGGCGGGCGAACTCCACCACGCGCTTTTCATCCAGGCCGTTGGTCATGGAAAGCGCCTTGGAGTGGTCGGTGATGGCGATGTACTGGTAGCCGCGCTGGCGCGCCGCCTCGGCCATTTCTTCCAGGGTGGCGCGGCCATCGGATTCGGTGGTGTGCATGTGGAGGTCGCCGCGCATGTGCCGCAACTCCACCAACTCGGGAAGGCGTCCCTGTTCGGCGGCTTCGATTTCGCCGGTGTTCTCGCGCAGTTCGGGCGGGATCCAGGGCAGCCCCAGCGCCTGGTAGATGCCTTCCTCGGTCTCGCCGCCGACGCGGGCATCGTCCGCCACGCGGAACAGGCCGTACTCGCTCAGCTTGAGCCCCATCTTCACGGCGCGCAGGCGGATGGCCACATTGTGGTCCTTGCTGCCGGTGAAGTACTGCATGGCGGCGCCGAAGCTCTCCGGCAGCAACGCCCGGACGTCCACCTGCAAGCCTTCGCGGCCCACTTTGGCGCTGGCCTTATTCTCGCCGTGGCCGAGCACTTCCTCCACCCGCGGGTAGGCGACAAACTTGTCGAGCGCGTCGGTTGCCGAGGGCCCCGTGACAAGAAGATCGAGATCGCCCACCGTCTCACGACCGCGCCGCAGGCTGCCCGCGGGGGTCACGGCATCCACGCCCGGCACCTGGCGCAGCACTTCGCCGAGTTCTTCGGCGACGGCTTCGGCATAGCTCAACAGATACCGTCCGGTGCGCTGGCGATACCCGGCGATGGAGCGCAGTACCTTTTCCTCCAGCTTGGCGCCCATGCGGGGCAG
>JADGNT010000262.1 GCA_017883345.1 Candidatus Solibacter sp.
TGCGCAGTTCGGCTTCCGAGGAAAGGCGCACGCCGTGTCGCGCCACGAATTCGAACAGGCGCAGGGCGAGAGCGGGCTCCACGTCGAGCCTCTGGGGCGAGCGGAAATGGACGCGTTCGCGGTGTACGCTGAACTCGGCGTTGGAAACGCGGGAGCGGAAATCGCGAAACTGGGCGAAGAGGGAGCTGGTCTGGCCTTCGCCGGCTTCGAGCGCGCGGATGGCGGCGCGGTAAATGGCGCGCGCGTGCCGGTAGTATTCGCGCATCCACTGCGCGGCATCCGGGAGGCGCCAGTGCTCGGCCAGGGCATCCTGGGCGTCGAAGGTGAGCAGGTTGTTGTCGCGGCCGCTCTGGATGTGCAGATAGCAGCGCAGGCGGGCCAGGAAGCGATAGGCCTCGCGCAGTTCGGCGCTGGGGTCGGCGGCGCCTTCGCGCAACTGACCGAGCCAACAGACCAGTTGATAATCGCGCAGGCCGCCGGGCGTGTCCTTGACGTTCGGCTCCAGATGATAAAACGTGCCGGCGTACTTGGTGTGGCGGTCGCGCGTGAGCTGCGCCAGATTGCGTACCAGGGCGTCGCGGTTGGCGTGGATGAAGCGCGGCAAGCGGTCGGCGAGGCCAGCGTAGAGCGTGCGGTCGCCGGTGAGATAGCGCTGATCGAGCAGGCTGATGTTGAGTTCGGTGTTGGAATCGTGCACCTCGGCGCATTCGTCGGGGGTGCGCACCGAATGGCTCATGCGCAGGCCGGCGTCCCACAGATGCCGCAGGAACGCCGAGATCGCCTCCTTGGAGGCGGCAATGTGCCGATCCGACGGGAACAGCAGAAGCACGTCGATGTCCGAGTAAGGGAAGAGCTGCCGCCTGCCGTATCCGCCCACCGCGAGCACCGCGACATTGGCCGCGATGCCGGGAATCAGCAGGCGCTCCGCGGCGTCCATCACCAGGCGATCGACTTCGGCGGAACGTTCGGCAAGCGCGGTCAACGCGTCGCCGGTCGCCAGGAATTGCCGGCGGATGCGCGACGCACTGCCGTTAGATGGCTGATTCGCCGCGATCGTCATTCCGGATCCGTATGGCTTCCTGCACCTCGTAGACGAAGATCTTGCCATCGCCGATCTTGCCGGTGCGCGCGGCGCCGATAATGGTGTTCACAATCTCGTCGGTCCGCTCGGAGGGCACCACGAGTTCCACTTTGACCTTGGGCAGCAGATCCACGTTGTACTCCTGCCCGCGGTAGACCTCCTTGTGCCCCTTCTGCCGGCCGTGCCCGCGGACCTCGGTGATGGTCATGCCGTCGATGCCGATACTCTTCAGGGCTTCCTTCACATCGTCCAGTTTGAACGGCTGGATGACCGCCTCGATTTTTTTCATATGCTCACCGTAACAGGTCTGCCGGTAGTGCAGTGTGGCGCAAATACCGCGCCTTATCTGCTCCCGACCGATTATCGTGCGGCCCCCGTAGAGCGGCCTTTAAGGCTGCCACGCCGGCGTCCTTGCCGGCGTTCTTCGAAGAATGCCCGTAGGAATACCGGCATGGCAGGCGGAACGCCTGCTCTACGGTACCGAGACCGCTAGTTCTCGAAAACATATCCTTCCTCGTTGTGCATGCTGAGATCCAAGCCGTCGCTTTCCTGCTCCTTGGTTACCCGCAAGCCGACCGTGGCGTCGACGATCTTGAGGATCGCGAGCGTGCCCACGATGGCCAGGCCCCAGGCGATGGCGGTGCCCCCCAGTTGGTTGAAGATCTGGCCGCCGTTACCGTCCACCAGGCCGAGCGGTTGTACTTTGCCGGCCGCGTTTTTCAGTCCGCCGTTGATCGCGCTGGTGGCGAAGATGCCGGTGAGGAGAGCGCCCAGGGTGCCGCCCGCACCGTGCACGCCGAAGGCATCCAGCGCGTCGTCGTAACCGAACTTGCGCTTGACGCGCGTGACCATGAAGTAGCACAGCGCGCCGGCGCAGGCGCCGATCAGCATCGCCGGGAAGGGCTTGACGAAACCGGATGCCGGAGTGATGGCCACCAGTCCCGCCACACAGCCGGAGATGGCGCCGAGCGTGCTGGGCTTGCCGGCGTCCATCCATTCCGCCGCCATCCACGCCAGCGTAGCGGCCGCGGCCCCGAAGTGGGTGGCCACGAACGCGCTGGTTGCCAGGCCGTTGGCGGCCAGCGCGCTGCCGGCGTTGAAGCCGAACCAGCCGACCCACAACATGGCGGCGCCGATGGTAGAGATCACCAGGTTGTGCGGCTTCATGGCGTTGCTGGGGAACCCGATACGCTTGCCGAGATAGATGGCGCAAACCAGTGCCGAGACGCCGCTGGTGATGTGCACCACCGTGCCGCCGGCGAAATCGAAACACGGTATCCTGCCGCCGGAAAACGCGTTGAGCAGCCCGCCCTTGCCCCACACCATGTGCGCCATCGGGAAGTAGACCACCAGGGTCCACAGGACGGTAAAGAGCAGCATGGCGCTGAACTTCATGCGCTCGGCGAAGGCCCCGGAAATCAGCGCGGGAGTGATGATGGCGAACATCAACTGGTACACCATGAAGGTGGCGTGCGGGATGGTGCCCGCGTAATCCGCATTGGGCGTAGAGCCCACGCCATCCAGAAACGCGAACTGAAAATTGCCGAAGTAAGGCGAAGACCCGCCGAAGGCCAGGCTGTAGCCCACCACCGCCCAGATCACCGTTACGACGGCCATCAGAATGAAGCTGTGCATCATGGTTCCGAGCACGTTCTTGCGGCGCACCAGGCCACCATAGAAAAGTGCCAGTCCGGGAGCGGTCATCATCAGCACCAGGGCTGAGCTGACCAGCATCCAGGCGTTGTCGCCCGCGCTTTGCGCGGATTTGGTGGCGGCTTCCATGGCCGCGAGTCTGGCGTTGAGATCGGGTGCGGCTTGCGCCCATACCGCGGGCGTGGCGGCGAGCAGCGCAAACGCGCCAATTCTTGTCAGGAGGTTCATCGTGGGACCAATCCTAAGTTTTTGGGACAGTTGTAGTCATTGTCCCTCTCCGGGTTGGGGCATAGAAGATAGAACTTTCTATGGAGCGGATTGGATTTTTTTATGCGCCGGACGGGGGGCGACGGGTTGTCCGAGCTTCGCGCGGATGCACAAGGCGGTGCCTTATGCCACAATCTGATAAACCACAGATCATGGGAACCGTTCTCATCAGGAAACCGGCGATCGATCCACGGTACGCCCGGTTCAAGCTCTCCATCCGCGAGTCCAGAATTCACCGGCGCGGGGTCTACGCCGAGGAACCCATCCCCCCGCGGCGCAAGGTCATCGAGTACACGGGCGAGAGAATCAGCCGCCGCGAGACCAAGCGGCGCGGCGAGGGACCGGTCACCTACCTCTTCACACTCGACGATTACTGGACGCTCGATGGCGCGTTCGGCGGCAGCGGCGCCGAGATCATCAACCACAGTTGCGACCCCAATCTCCGCGCCATGAACACCAAGGGCCACATCCTCTACATCAGCAAGCGCGCCATTCGCCGCGGCGAGGAACTGACGGTGGACTACCGCTTCGCCAGGGACATCGAACAGGTGAAGTGCCGCTGCGGCGCCAAGGCCTGCCGCGGCGTCATCAACCTGGTGAAGTAGCGAAAACCGGGGACAGACAGGACTGCCAGCGAATTTCCGGCAAACAGCGCCGGAAATCCATGGCAGTCTTGTCAGTCCCCGGCCGAAAGGTATCATGAGGATCGTGCGTTCCCGAAATCTCCTGCTCACCACCCTCGCCGCCGCCGGCCTGCTCGCGGCCCAAGGCCAGCCTCCGCTCGCCCAGCGCATCGCCGCGCGCCTGCGCGCCAACGATCTCAAGGCCGACGTCTCCTTTCTGGCGTCCGACGCCTTGCAGGGCCGCGCCACGCCCTCGCCCGGGCTCGACATGGCGGCTGAGTACATTGCCGCACAGTTCCGCCGCGCCGGTCTGGAACCGGTGGGCGACGACGGCTATTTTCAGAACGCCAGCTTCCAATCCGTGAAGCCGAATCCGGAGGGTGTTACCTTCGCCCTGGACACCGCCAAAGCGGGCGAGGGCACGCTGGCAATTCAAGAGGCCGTGGCCAGCGACCTCAATCGCGCCGCCGCCTTCAAGGTCATGCTGAGCGACACTGCGGCGCTCGAGGCTCTCACCGCGGAGCAGGTGCGCGGCAAGGTGCTACTGATCGAGGTACCCGATGGCGCCGGCGGCGGAGGTGGCATGGCTGGAGTTCAGGCGCAGCGCCGCTTTCTAACGCTGGCCGCGAAACTGGAGCCCGCCATGGTGGTGATGGTGCGCGCCGCCGCCCAGCAGACCAATCCGAACGCCCGCGTGCCGTTGCGCGACGCTACCGCGCCCGCGCCCAAAGTGCCCGTCCTCAGCGTGTGGGACAAGGCGATTCACGATTACGTCGCCGCCGCCAAGCCCGGCCCCATGGAAGCCACGGTATCGGCGCACGTCGCCGCGCCCATCGTGACGCCGGTGAAACTGCGCAACGTGGCCGGCGTGCTGCGCGGCGCCGACCCGCAATTGAAGGACACCTACGTCATCGTAACCGGCCACTACGATCACCTGGGCGTGCGTCCCAACGCGCAAGGCGACGGCATCTACAACGGCGCCAACGACGATGCCTCTGGCACGGCCAGCGTGATCGCCGTCGCCGGCGCGCTGGCGGAACTCGAGGAAAAACCCAAGCGCACCATCGTCTTCGTGACCGTCTTCGGCGAGGAGGCCGGCGGACTGGGCGCGCGCTGGTATACCAGCCACCCCATCTTCCCGATCGCCAAAACCGTCGCCGATATCAACCTGGAACAACTGGGCCGCACCGATGACAGTGAGGGTCCCAAGGTGGCGCAGTTCAACCTGACCGGCTTCGACTACACCGACATCGCCGCCACCTTCGCCAAGGCCGGCGCCGTGACCGGCGTGCAGGTGATCAAGCACGAGAGGAATAGCGATGCGTTCTTCGGCCGCAGCGACAACGCCACCTTCGCCGACGCCGGCATCCCGTCCACCACGCTATCCGTCAGCTACGTCTTCCCCGATTACCACCAGCCCGGCGACGAATGGCAGAAGCTGGACTACGACAATCTGGCCAAGGTGGATGTCACGGTAGCGCTCGGCATCCTCGATATGGCCAACAGCGCACAGGCCCCGCAATGGAACCAGGAGAACCCCAAGACGGCGCGCTACGTGCAGGTTCGCGAAAAGCAGTAGGGGGGCGGTCCATTCACCGCAGAGTTCTATGCCACGGACGGGGCCCGTGGTGGAATGGGACGGGAAACCTGGGAAGCATGCCCCCACGAATGGGGCCATGGCAGCCTGAAAGGCTACGCTACGGCGCTGCGACGAAGAATCGACGAGTTGCGGGGAGGTTTCCGCAGAGAACGCATTTTGACGCGGAGACGGGACGCGGAGAGCCTGACCTTCGAAGGGGCTGCACAAGGCGCAGCCTTATGCCACGGGAATGGGCCGGTCCGCACAGACGCGGGCGGGGATTGCCGCTATCATCAAGACGTGCGGTTCTTGTCCCTTTGCTGTCTAGCGGTGCTTGGTTGCCGCGCGTACGGGTATGCCCAGTCCGGGCCGCAGCCGCCCTGCGGGGTGGACTCGGTGCCGCCCCTTCCCAGCCTGGCCGATTCACCCGCGGTGAAGTTCTGGGGCCCCGCCGAGCTCGGCGCGAACTGGCGTCCGCCGACGTGTACCGGGTGGACGGGCGAAGGCTTTTCGACGTTGGTCACCACGGCCGCGCGATTCTACCACGCCTCGGGCATGGAGGACCTGCTGCGCCAGAGCGGCGCGATTTCCTCACTGGCGGGCATGCGTTATTGGACCACCACGCACAAAAAATGGCAGACGTTGATTCCGGACGCCTACGCTGTGACCAGCGTGCAAGGGAATCAGCGGCGCAACGACTTTACGCTGGATGAACTGAAGGCGGGCAAGGTACTCTATTTCCAGCAGGAGGACAACCTCTCCGGTAAAGCCATCTTCCGGCTGCACATTGCGGAGGCCACTCCCGACCGGCTGGTGTTCGACGTGGCCAACGTCACGCTGATGCGCTATCTGATTATTCCGCTCTTTCACCCGGGCGAGATGCAGTCGATCTATTACCTGGATCGTGAATCGGAAGATGTCTGGCGGTATTACAGCATGGCCCGCACTGGCAAGAATGCGAGCAGCCTGACCATCGGGCATGAGGCATCCTGGGTCAACCGGTCCGTGGCGTTCTTCCGCCATGTGGCCGGAATTCCCACCGACCAGGAGCCGCCCGCCGCGCGGTAGTTTGGTTGTACCATCTGGTCTGTGCCGCCGGACACACATTCCCACGACTGCGTTGGACCATCGATCTGCAAGACGATGTCCTCGGTCTCGGGTTGACCATCTAAGAAGGACGCGCTCGGGCAGTGTGACATCATTGAGTGATCCGCCTATGCGACTCATCCAATTGAAGGGCCCCAACGGCAGGCGTGTGAGAATTGTGGAGGATGCTGTCGTCCGTCTGCTCGCCACGACAGAATCAATCTACCCTCTGGCGCAGGCGGCGCTGCAATCGGGTGTGACGCTGGCACAGGCGGCCGCCGCCGTCGCGGGCGGCGAACTGCTGGATTACGACGAGATCCACGCGGGCGCTTCGCCATGGCAGGTGCTCCTGCGGTTGAACTGTTGTTGACAGACCACAAAATGCGATGGTCTGTCCCACCCGGCCGCGCCCAACACTTCCCTGCGGTTGAACTTTTTGCGCATTTGCCCTTCCTCGCCACCCGCGCCAAGTGACCGCCCGGCTTCGCCTCCGTCTCCCTGCGGGCGAGAGAGACCGGTTTTATGCGGGTCGTGTGAATTGTAAGTGCATACGAAAATCCACGTCAAGTGGCAGGCAGCGGGGTGGCAGAATGCACGGGAGAGGAGACGCAGGCTATCCGGTTACCCGGTAACGGTTGCGCAGCGCCATTTGAGGCTGTCGCGTAATCCTTAGACCAGCCGTCGATGTTTGCCTCCAAGTATCTGCTGTGCCCTCTCGCGGGCGCGCTGGCACTCCGTGCAC
>JADGNT010000263.1 GCA_017883345.1 Candidatus Solibacter sp.
GATGGCCGATCTAGAATCCCCCACCAGTAACGCAGGCGACGCGGCGGACGCGAAAGGCGCTCCCGGCGGGGGACGCAGCAAGGACGACGTGGCATTGGAGCTGATGAAGTTCATTGCCGTCAACACGGGATATGGAAAATCGGGGCAGGCGTCGGCAGGGTTTTCAGCGAAAACGGGGACTCGCTCGCCGGAAGAACTCGCCGAAGATCTGCTGAATCTCTTCGATCGCTGCCGGAAAGCGGTCCGGGACTGACATGAATTTCCGGCGTACTTTGCCGGAAATTCATGTCAGTCCGTGGATTGCCGGCGATGGTCCGGCACGGTTCTACTATTTCTTCTTTTTGGGTGGAGCTTTTTTTGCCGGAGCCTTTTTGGCGGCCTTCTTCAAGTGGGCCTTCTTGGCCGGCGCCTTTTTCACCACCTTCTTGGCCGCAGCCTTCCTGGCTGGAGCCTTCCTGGCGGCTGTCTTTACTGGAGTCTTCCTGGCCGGAGCTTTCTTGGCTGCCGGCTTAGCCGCGGGTTTGGCGGGCTTCTTGGCAAGAGCTTTCCCGGCGGCCTTTTTGGCGGGCGCTTGGGCCGCGGCTGGCTTGGCGGGAGCCGGTTTAGCCGGCGCGGTTTTGGCGGCCGCTTTCTTCGCGGGAGCCTTACTGGACGACGACGCCTGCTTGACCGGCTTCTTGGGCGGAGCTTCCAGGGGAGCTTCCGCCGGAGCTCCCGGCGTAGGCGACGGTTCGGCAATGGCAGCCGGCACCGGTTCGGCTACGGGAGGCGGCGGCACGATCTCTTCCTCGTCGTCGTCATCTTCGTCATCTTCGTAGTCGTCGAGCTTCGAGTCCTTCTCTGCGTGCTCTTCGTCGTCGTAGTCGTGGAAGTCTTCCATCTCTTCTTCGTCCTTCAGAGCGATGATCGGGCGATCAAACATTACACGAGCCTCCTATAGTCAAGGCGCAATCACCCATAGAATACCCCTTTTTGAACGAGAGGCAATAGCGAAATAGGTTCCAGTGGAGAATTTCACGCACCACGAGGCGCGGACGCGGAAACCGGCCCTGCTGCGCGCCCACCGCCACTTCCGCCGCAGCCCCCCGCATGACTGCCGCCGGCAAACCGTACGCGCCCGTTCAGCCGTCCTGGATTGCCCTAAAGGAAACCTCCCGAGCGGCCGATATTCTCTGGTGAGTACCGCCAGATGATCTCTATTCAATCCTCACTCACCGAGCTGGAACGCAGCCTTCAGATACGCGCCGCAGTTTTGGACTGTTACGTCCTGGCGATCAAGAACATCGCCCACTATGCGGTCGAGCTGGATGAGGAGCTTACCGGGCCCCACCGGAAGTACTTGGAAACCCTGGCCACCGCAGTCGCCACCGGCACATCGGAGGCGGTGTCGGACAGCGGCGCCAACTTGCGAGGGCTGCTGCGCGATTACCGGGATAAAGCAGGTCAGTATCTTGCCAACCTGCGCGACGAACTGGCCGGCACCGCGCGCACCCTGCAAGAGATCCTGGAATCCCTGAGTCAAGCCGATGGCGATCACGAGACCAACCTTCGCGCCGCGCTTGGCAAGCTGCGCCAGATCGCCGCCACCCCGGGTAGTGCGGCATTGGGCACCGTGATCTCCACCGCGGCTGATTCCATCGAAAACAGCCTGGAGCAGTTGCGCCAGCAACACCAGCTCACCACCTCCCAGTTCCTGGTGGAGATCCGCATGCTGCACAAGCGCATCGATACCCTGGAAGCCGCCGCTGCCATTGATGAGATCACACGCTTCGCCACCCGTAAGGAACTGGCGGAACGAATCCGCGCAACGCCGGCGGGCCAATACTGCCTCCTGCTGGTGGGCGCCCGCGGGCTGCGCCGCGCGGAAGTCCAATTCGGCAAAGAGGTGGGTGAAGCGCTTGCCGGCGCCTTCGCCAAGCGTTTGCGCAACAGCCTGCCCACCTCCGCCGTCATTGCCCGTTGGGGGCACGAGGAGTTCGCGGCCATGATCACCGCCAACAAGGCTGAAGCCATGGCCTCCGCCAAGTGGATCAACGAACATCTCTCCGGCGCCTACGCCTGCCTGAAATCCGGCAAGACCGTCCGCCCCGCCCTGCAACTGACCGTAGGCGTCGTGGAGACCTCCGCCCAGGATACGCCCGAACGCATCGTCGAACGCATCGGCGTCTTCCTGGTTGGCCAAAGCTAGGTCTCTGACCGGGCGGTTAGGTGCCTTTAACCAACCCCAATGGGTCCGGAGGGGTTCCCCGCATAAGCGCATCGCGGGGAACATCGCGCAGAGTTCGCGGCGACGCGGAGGAAGAATGCCCCCACGAATGGGGGCATGGCAGCCTGGAAGGCTACGCTACGCATAAAGCCTCCTGGACCCTGCGCAGCCCCTCTGCGAACATCTCCGAATTGACTCCCATCCCCACCCGAAAACATTCCGGCGCCCCGAAGAACCGCCCCGGCACGGCCGACGTCTCACGCTCCGCCCGCAGCCTCGCCAGAAACTGGCCGGCATCCGCGGCCGCCAGTCGCAGAAACGAAGTGGTCCCCCACTCCGTCCGCACCGCGCTCACCCCCGCCGTGCGATCCAGAAACTCCGCCAGCACCTTCCGATCCGCCTCCACAATCCGGCGAAACCGCTCCCGCACCGCATCCAGCCGCTCGAACACCGCCACGCTCAGCAGTTCCCCCGGATGCACCGGCGTGGCCGCGAACACATCGTTCATCCGCCACATGGCGCGCGCCAGTTCCGCTTCCGCCAGAATCCACCCGCAGCGCAGACCGCTCACCCCGTACACCTTCGTCAAGCTGCTGGTCACCACGAACTGAGGACCCAGGTGAAACGACGTTCGCGGCGTATTCTGGTACACCGCATCCAGGTAGACCTCGTCCACCAGCACCCGCGCCCCCACGCTGCGCGCGATCTCGCCGATCTCGCGCAGCACGCTCTCTTCCGTCAGCACGCTCGAAGGATTGTGCAGATTCGTCACCACGATCAGCTTGGTCCGCGGTGTGATCGCGCGCCGCACCGCCTCCGCCTCCACCGCGTACCCGCCCTCGTGGGTGCGCGCGAACCGCTTCACCACCGCACCTACGTACTCCAGCGCGTCCACCAGCAGGCCATACGCCGGATGCTCGATCAGCACCTCATCGCCCGCGTCCAGCAGCGTCGCCAACGCCAGATAGTTGGCCCCCGACGTCCCCGCCGCCGTCACCACGCAGTCCGCGTCCACGCCGTGCCGCTCGGCGATGGCCCGCTTCAGCGGCGCGTACCCGTAGCTGTTGTCGCCGTTGATCTCTAGCGGCGGCAACCTTCCGAGTTCACTGAGCGGAAACGCGCCGACCCCGCTGGTGGCCAGATTATACCGGGCGCGGCCCTGCGTCTTCGCCCAGTGCATGTACTCCGATTGTTTGTGTCTCATCGCGCTCCACGCCTACGGCTCCAATACCAGTACACCGGAACTCCCGTCAACATGATCCCCCACCCGCGCGCGCTGTTCAGCGGGTCCGTGATCACCGTACTCGCCACAATCCCCACGCACGCCGCCACGAACAAAGCGGTGGTGTACGGGTGCCCGGGCGCGCGATAAATCCGCCCGCCGCCGCGCTCCTGCCGCCGCAACAGGAACAGCGCCCCCGCCGCCAGCGAGAAGGCGATGAAGTCCACCGACACCTCGTAATTGAGAATCTGTTCGTACTTCCCCGAAAACGCAATCGCCGTAGCCGCGATCCCCTGCAGCACGATCGCCGTCACCGGCGCCCCCGTGCGCGCGCTCAGCCGCCCCACGCTCTCAAAAAACAGTCCGTCGCGCGCCATCGCGTTATAGACCCGCGGCGCCGTCAGCATCCCCTGACTCAGGAAGCCCAGCGTCGAAATCGCAATCCCCATGGCGATCCACCACGCCCCACGCTCCCCCATCGCCGCCCGCATCACCGCCGTCGCCGGCGTGCGCGTGACCGCCAGTCCCTCCGGCCCCAGCACCTTCAAACACACCACGTTGACCGCCAGGTACAGCACCACCACGCCCGTGACCCCCGCCACCAACCCGCGCGAGAGGTCCCGCCCCGGATGGCGCATCTCTCCCGCCACAAACGTCGAGGTCTGCCATCCGCCGTACGCAAACCCGACCGGAATCATGGCCGCACCGATCGCTCCCAGCAACCCCAGCGACACCGGCCGGTCCAACAGCGGCAACGCATGAATCGTGCCACCGCCGAGCGCCATCCCCGCCACCACCATCGCCGCGATCGCGCCCATCTTCAGGAGCATCAGCGCACTCTGCACATTGCTCCCGGTGCGCGCTCCCAGGCAGTTGATCGCCGAGAGAGAGAGCAGCACCGTCGCCGCAATCGCGCTATCGCTCCACGTCACCCCGCTGATCTCGCGGTAATAGCGCGCGAACGTCACCGCCACCGCCGCCATCCCGCCGGTCTGCGTCACCAGCAGCAGCACCCAGCCGTAGACGAACGCCACGGCCGGATGATACGCCTCGCGCAAATAGAGATATTGTCCCCCGGCCCCCGGCAGCCGCGTCGCCAGTTCCGCCCAGATGAATGCCCCCAGCAGGGCCAGCGCCCCGCCCGCCACCCACACCCCGAGGATGAGGAACGGGGTGTGCACCTGCCGCGCCACGACACTCGGGTTCATGAAGATCCCCGACCCCACGATCCCGCCCATCACGAGCATGGTCGCGTCGAACACCCCGAGTTGCCGCCGGACCTTGGTTTCTTCCAAGGCTGTAGGCTACCATACGCCCGTTACCCCTCACTTCCGGCCCCAAGCGAGCCCGAAGTGCGAGCGTTCGGCCCGCCAGTTGCTACACTGGGAGCAGCATAATGCCCGATTTTTGTACCTGCGGCGCTCAACTGCCGCCCGACTCCCTCTTCTGCCACAAATGCGGCAAACCGCAGCGTGACGTCATTGCGCCGGAGCCCGAACCGGAGAGCGTAGCCGAATTCGTCCCGCCCCCTGCCTCTCCCCCTCCCGCTTCCGTCGCCGCCGAGCTGCAACCGCCCGCGCTCAATTTCCACAACCTGGTGGCCGTGCGGATTGCCTTTGTCGTGGCTCCGGTGGCGTTCCTGCTCAGTTGGATCCCCGCGCTCAATCTGGTCCTCTGGATCGCCGCCGGGTTCCTGGCCGTCTTCTTCCACCGGCGGCGCACCGGGGTCCTGCTCAACGTCCGCGCAGGCGTCCGCCTCGGCTGGATCACTGGGGTGATCATGTTTGCCATTACCACCGTGATCTTCACCCTGACGATCGTACCCGTGGCCGCCAATGGCGGGATCGCCACCCTCTTCCGCCAGCAGTTGAAAAACCCTTCCGACCCCAACGTTCGGGAAGCTCTGCGCATGCTCGAAACCGCTCCCGGACTGGCCGCCATCCTGCTCGTCATGCTCTTGATGCTGTTCGTGTTCATTACCCTGCTGAGCATGGCCGGCGGCGCTTTGGGCGCCAAATTTGTCAGCCGCAACCAGTAGCGGTCCCGCCCGAAAGTCCGCGTTCAGTCGCGGTCTTGCTCCCCAGTCAGCGCGGCAAACAACCACGCCTTCGCCATTTTCCAATCGCGCTTGACCGTCTCTGGCGAGATTCCCATAACCTCCGCGGTTTCCTCGACACTCAAACCGCCGAAGTAACGCAACTCCACCACGCGGCCTTTGCGGGCATCGATCTTGGACAGCGACTCGAGTGCCTCGTCCAGGGCCAGTACTTCGATTCCGCGGGCCCGCGCCCCCAACAGCACGTCATCCAGCGGCACGCGCACCGCATTGCCGCCGCGCTTGTCATACCCCCGGCTGCGCGCATGGTCCACGAGAATGCGCCGGATGATTTGCGAACAGAGCGCGAGGAAGTGTACGCGGTTTTCGCAGCGAATGCCACCCGCTCGAATCAACTTGAGATAAGCCTCATTGGCCAAGGCGGCCGACTCCAGCGTTTCGCCGGCGGGGCGGCGCCCCAGGTGCTGCCGCGCGATTCGCCGCAGCTCCGGGTAGACGAAAGACATCAAGTGGCTGAGCGCCTGTTCATCTCCATTGCCCCAGGCGGCGATTAGCCCGCTGATGTCTCCTGAACGCTCGACGGTCATGCTGGTGGCGATCCTACCATAAAAAAAATCAGCACCGGTGACCCTTTTCCCCCACCGTTCCCGGAATACAGGCAGGAGGAACTCAAGATGACGAAAGTTTCAGGATTCCAAAGAGCGAAGGAGATTGGTATGAACCAAGCCAGACGAACGGCGCCCGGTATCGCCACGCTCGGCGCAATCCTCACCGTGTTTCTAACCACCTCGGCCGTGATGGCACAGGCACCACCACCGAATTGCTCCCAGGCAACTCTCAGTGGGACGTATGTGAACACCGGCACCGGTACCATGGGGGGTGTCTCTGTTATCTCGGTGGGGCAGGTCACCTATGACGGACACGGGAATGGGCAGTCGACATTCACGAAAACCGTAGGAGGCTTCGTACAGAAGTTTGTCGCGGTCCCAGGCGTCTACACGGTGAACGCCGACTGCACCGGATCAAAAATCTTCGGCGGGGCGACGACTTACGACTTCGTGGTCACCCCGGATGGCCGCGAGATTACATGGATCGTGACGAGTGCCGGCGCGCCTTTCTCAGGGCGCGCAGTCCGTCTGGACAGCACCGCAGCTCTCCATGTGACGAAGGAGTGCTCGCAGTACACGGGCTTGGCCGGCGGCTACTGCACGATCACGTCCTCGAACCTCGCGGCGATCAAGGTCGGCGCGAAGGTCGTCTATGTCCAGGACCAGACGGCTAATTCCGCGGCGGGCATTTTTGCCACCGACATGTTCCTCGACGCCGGGGCCGGCAACATGGCGGTCGGCCATTGCACACTCGATGCGGCCAATTTCGGACTGTGCACGTTCTCGGACGGCATCGGGCAGTTCGCCGGATTCCAGGCCCGTGTCGCGGTCTCGGGGTTCTCTACGTCGCCCACAGAGGTGAATTACCACTGGGACGGGACGTACAGCTTCAGTACTCACTGAATCGGGATCCGGTAGAGATT
>JADGNT010000264.1 GCA_017883345.1 Candidatus Solibacter sp.
AAGCGGGTGGAAGGTGTACAATCACCCGGGGTGGATCGGCAACCGGCAACCCGAGTTCCGCATCGGGCGCACGCATTGGGCGTGGTATTTCAAGGCGGGTGAAGAGCCCTCGGTGGGGGAGCGTTGACGGCGCGGCTAGTGATGGCGATCGCGCAGGGTGTTGCGGCGAGCAGCATAGAGGACACGTGAGAATATACTTGGACGCTTGCTGCCTGAACCGCTTGACGGATGACCAAAGCCAGCCGCGCATCGCCGAAGAGGCGGAAGCCGTGGAACAGATCTTACGGCTTCTTCGCGCGGAGACGATTGAGTGGTTGTCCAGCACTGCATTGAAGGCTGAAACAGCCAACAACCCGGACACAGTGCGGAGGTACGAAGTCGAGGTGCTCTTGTTGCTGGCGACAAATACTATCCCGCTGGATAGCCAAATCATCCAGCGTGCAAAGGAACTCGAAGCTGTTGGTTACGGCGCCTTCGATGCGCTGCATTTGAGCACCGCCGAAGCCGGTAATGCAGAAGTTCCGCTCACCACCGACGATCGATTCATCAAGCGGGCGGCGCGCGCTGTTGGCTCATGAGGTGCCATCGCAACACAGGTGTGTTACGCTAAGAGTATGCCCTCCGTGACATCCAGTTTTCGAATGAGCAAGGAGCTACAGCGAGTGTTATCGGACGCGGCTGAGCGCACCGGCAAGGGAAAGAACGCAATTATCATTGAGGCGCTGGTGAAGTACTTGAAGGCGATGGAACGAGAATCGCTTGCCGAGGAGGCGCGACGTCAATCCGAGCTTGTTTCGAGGAACGAGCAGGACGCCGACTGGTACGGAATGGCGGACACGTCGGGATGGAGATAAAGCGCGGCGATGTCGTCATTTGTGCTGCACCTGGAGACTACGGCAAGCCGAGGCCGGCTGTCGTGGTGCAATCCGACCTGTTTAACGGTACTCACTCAAGCGTGGTGGTGTGCCTGATTACGAGCCATCTGGAGGACGCGCCTCTTTTTCGCATTCCGGTGCCTGCCGGGAAAACGACCGGTCTGAAACTGCAGTCGCAGGTGATGGTCGACAAGGTCATCGCGATCCCGAGGAACAAGATCACGGGGCGCGCCGGGGTGCTTGCCGCGGGTCCACTTAAAGAGATAGACAGTGCTCTTCGATTGTGGCTGGAACTAGCCTGAAGTTCCCGCAGAGGCTCCGCGCCGACTGTGTCGTCGTTCATGGGTACAGAAACTTCGGCTCTAGCGCCGACTCAGAATAAGGACTTGCAGAAGGCAGAAGACCACCACCTTCAGTCTGCGTGCCTGTCCGCCATCGGTGGAGGTTGCCGACGAGTCAGCCATCCCTGCCGGGACGGGCTGCCGCTTTGCGAGCGAGCCTTCAGTCTTCCCGAATCGTGACCAGGGCGGCGCCAAGAGCATCCACGTACTCCTGCGTGGATGCGGCACGCTCGACGCAGGAAGGGCAGGCCAGCAGGTGCTCTTCGAGCGGGGCCATCTCGGATTCATCCGCGATCATGCCGAGGTAGTGGCGCTCGAGATCGTCATCGGAGAGGTGGTTAAAATCCGTTGGCTGCTGCATGGGAGGCGAACCGCTGGAGAATGCGGACCAGGGCCGTGCCGGCCAGGATGCCGCACACGTTGGCGAGGAGGTCGTGCCAGTCGCAGCTCCGGCCCGGGCTGAAGAGCTGACCAAGTTCCAAGGCGGCACCGAGGAGGAAGAGAAAGACCATGGTCCTGCCGAGGCGGCGGCAGCGGAAGCGCTCCAGAGCCGGCAGGGCAGCGAGCACGGCGTAAGCGGTGAAGTGCTGCACCTTGTCGTTCAGGTGTGCCCGATCGATCAGGCCAATGACGGGGCTTTGCGCGGGGACGAGGCTACCGATGATGACGGCAGCGAGGCTGACGAGCCAGACGAGGCGGAGGAATATCATGGGGAGGGGAGGGCCGCCGCCAGCATACCTAAAGTTCGCCGGGGGTTCCACCGATAATATCGAGCAGTACGCGACATGGCGGGCTACAACTTCTCCCACTCCACTCGATCGATGCCTGCATCGCGAAGAATCCTGGCCAGAAGGCCGGCGCTGATGTCTCCTCTGTGTGGGTTCGGAACACGGACGGTTTGCAGGCCCTTCTGCATGAGCTGGTGTTTGCCTCCGGCGTAAGGCCCTTCAAATCCCATTCGCCGAAGACAAGACAGGAAATCCTTGCGCCCGATCGGTCCGATTCGCGGCATCAGGCAACCTCGCGCACCACCAGGTCCATCCCATCAAGTACCGGCACTGGCAACTGGCGCGACAAGCGGAACAGCAGCCATTCCTCGAGCACTTCCTCGAGTTCATCCCGGCATTCCTCCAAGGAAACTGCGTCTGCCCAGGCCCCGTCAAAACCCGGAATGGAACCGTAATACCCACCCTCTTCGAGTAGTTCGTATTTGGCCCCGCGCATGGCGGCACGAAGGTACTTGGTAACCATGATCTTGTTCTACCAGATTCGAGCGGGCCGTGGGTAACCCAGAACCGCCGCGACAACTTTAGATGCCGAGACAGAATTGGCAGGCGGACCCAGAGGGCACCCCCCTGCCCCACCAAGCTCAGGCGGTCATACGACGAACCTTGGCAAGAGACGCGGGCAGGGCGGAAACGGATTCGGCGGCGACATCTGGCACGCGCGGGCCGCACCGGGTGATCAACCTGGGCAGGGAGTGAACAGGCCAGCCCCAACGGTACGACCCAAAGCCGCCATTCCCCTGTGCGTAAGGCACCATCTTGCCGGGGACGACTCGTATCACAACCTGGGACCTCGGAAGTTCCCGGGGTGATGCCGGGGCAATTTCCATTCTCCCTGTAAAGAACAGGCGAAATACAGGTCAGGAGGCATGCTCGCTTCTTCATGGCGGCAGTGCCAGTCCGCCATTCGATTAGGCCCCTCCTGCTGCCGACGAGCGGTCTTTCTCATATACCGCAGCCAATCGAGGGCGCGTGGGCGCCCGCGTTCGAGGCATTGTACGCGCGGTCTAAGGGTAGGCGTGGTTCCACGCTCCGACCGATCAAGCACATCCGGCGCGACTACCAAGTGCCTCGGCCCTGACTGTTTTTTATCGTTAATTCCCGACGATCGTGACGTCGTCTTCATTGGCTGATCCTTGTTCCAGTTTCTGCAGGCGCCTCTCCACGTCCTGCGTGGTCATGACTTTAGCGTGCTCTGCCAGGATCCGGGAGATTACTTCGCCTTCCTGCGGCGTGATCTTTCCCTCACTGATGGCCGCCATGATGCTCACCATCACCAACGGCACGTCGTCCAGGCCACGGATTGGCGGCAGGTCGAAATGCACTAACCGATCCTTGCCCGGAGGCATCAGTCGATCCAATCAGTGCTGCAAGGGAATTGTTGGATGCCGGTTATGCCGGCTTCTCCGCCTCCCGTTCCTAACTACGCCATGTTCTACGTCGCCGAGGCCATAGTGCTGGCGCAGAATCTGTCGTTCTCCAAGCATTCTGCTGTGATCTCGGCATTTGGCAAGCACCTCGCCAAGACAGGAATTGTTCCATCCGAATATCATCGGTTTCTGACGGAAGCTCAATCCATGCGCCACAGTGGGGGCTATGGTCAACGAAAATCGGTCACCTGCGAACAAGCGCAAGAACAGATGGGCCGGGGTCGGCAGTTACTGCGGCTGGCTCAGGACTTGCTTGGGGCACCGCCGGTCACAGAAGCCGACGTGGACGCATGAGCCATGGAACACCTCCGGCCCGGTGGGTCACAACGTGGGTATCAGATTGTCAGCGGAATGAGGTCGCCCAGGATGGAATCACGCGCGGATCAGAGGCCAAGATGTACGAACGAGGAAGCTGGTTGACGGTCCTGCGCGATGATGCAGCGCCGGATGGCCTCGGAGCCGCGGTCGGTAAGTGCCCAGCCTCCACGCCTGCAACAGTCTCATCATGGCTTGTGCGTGCCGGGTCTCCTCTTCGACCTGCTTGAACAGAACTTCCAGGCGTCGTCACACAAGCCGCCGGCGCTTCGATGTAGTCTGCTCTGGTGGTCGGTTCGGGTATCGGGTCCCCATCCTCTCGCATGGCTTCCAGGTGCATCTGGATCGCGCCGCGCATGAGTTCCGCTGTCTCCTCAAAGGTGAAACCGCCCGCGATGCAGCCGGGAAGATCCGGCACGTAGGCGCTGTATCCGGTTGCCGTTTTTTCGTAGATGATGAGGTATTTCAACGGATTCCCTCCGGCTTCGCGTGCGCCACTTCCTTGTTGAGTAGATCATTGACCAGCTCATTCAACGAGGTTCCCTTGCGCTCGGCAGCGGCGGAAAGGTCATTCTGCAGTTGTTCGCCGAGGTATACCGGCAGATGAAGTTTCGCTCCGGGCCTGTAAAACTTGCCGCGCACTCCGCGCGTGAAATCGTATTCGCTTTTCATTTCGTCTTTCATTGCGGCTCCTCGTAACCTAAAGCCTCGGTACGCGTTGCCCGGCGGGCGGAAATGATCCGTATGCGAGCGGCGAAAGCATCGATTTCTTCCCAGGTGTGAATGACCACGATAAGCGAGCCATTGGCCGCGCGGCCAATTGTGATCCACCGTTCCTCGGTATCGCTGTGTTCTTCATCTGGATTCGTTACTGCTAGAGGATCAAGCAACACTGTCGCGGCGGTTTCGAACGATTGGCATGTTTGCTGAGATTCGCAGCGGCTTTTGCCGGATCCCATTCGAAGTTGTAGTCTGCCAATTCGCCCACCACATTATTATAGCTAACCGTTCAGCTAATTATCAAGCTTTCTTCTTCCTCCCCCTGCCCCCAGCTTTCCCCGCTTTCCTTGCAATGTCGCTCCGCTGTTCCGCCGTAAGTTTCTCCATCCGGCCTTTTGCCGAGAGTTTTCCAAGCGCGACCGCAGCCGCGTTTTTCTTCGCCATAGCTCTTTAGCTTAACGCTGAACAATCGGTTTTGCATCTGCACCTTTCGGCTGTAGGCTGGGAAATGTGAACGAACCGGAACTGATTGAGAGATTGCGCGAGCGGGTGGGGTTGCCGCGCACGGCTGGTGTGGTGCTGGGGATCGGCGACGACTGCGCCATTGTGCGGCCGCGAGGGTCGCGTGAAGACTGGCTCTACACCACCGATATGTCGATCGAAGGGACCCACTTTCTGCGGGAAACGCACGGCGCGGCGGATGTGGGCTGGAAGGCGCTGGCGCGCGGCCTCAGCGATATCGCGGCGATGGGCGGCGAGGCGCGCTTCTGTCTGCTCTCCCTGGCGGTGGCCAGTTGGGTGGATGCGCGCTGGCTGGACGGGTTCTATGGCGGGCTGCTGGCGCTGGCCGAGCGTGCCGAGCGCGCCGGGGTGGCGTTGATCGGCGGCGATCTGGCGCGGACGGAGCGGGTGATGTGCGACATCGTGGTGGCGGGGACCGTGCCGCGGGGGAAGGCGCTGCGGCGCGACGGGGCACGCTCGGGCGACGCGATCTATGTCTCGGGTGCGCTCGGCGGGTCGGCGCTGGGCCTCGCGGCGGGGCGCGGCAAGGCTTGGGTGCGGCATAAGCGGCCCCAGCCGCGCCTGGCACTGGGGCGGTTTCTGCGCGCCCGGTTGGGCGCCACGGCGGCGATCGACCTGAGCGACGGCCTCTCCCTGGATCTGCACCGTCTGTGTACGGCTTCGCGCCTGCGCGCGGAGATCGCGGCGCCGCCGGTCTATCGCGGGGCCACGCTCGAACAGGCACTGCACGGCGGGGAGGATTACGAATTGTTATTCACGGCGCCATTGCGCGTCCGCGTGCCGGATGCATTCGAGGGGCTGGCGCTGACCCGAATTGGTACCATGCGTAGGGGAACCGCGGGCGCCGTGGAGATGAACGGCGAGCCGCTGCCGCCGCTTGGGTACGACCACCTGCGCCACTTATGAGCCTGCCGAATCGGTAAACGGCGGGATTGCGGGGTAAACTTTAGACTTGATTGTCACTCTCACCGTTAACCCGACGATCGACCGGGTAATCAGCGTCGACCGCCTGGCGTTTGAAGACCGCGCGTACATCAATTCCAGCCGCGAATCGGCGGGCGGGCGCGGCATCAACGCATCGTGCGTGATCCACTCCTTCGGCGGGCAAACCCTTGCCGTGCTGATTTGCGGGGGCGACGCCGGGAAGCGCCTGCAAGAGCATTTGCAGTGCGACGGCCTGCCGTTTCAAGTGGTGCCGGTGGAGAACGAGATCCGCACCAACCTGACTATTACGGACAAGCACGGGCTCACCGTGAACCTGAACGAGGCCGGGCCCACGCTGTCCAAGGCGGAAGTGGCGCGCGTGGAGCGGGCCGTGACGGAGACGCTCGACCGCGCCTCGTGGCTGATGATCTGCGGCAGCCTTCCGCCGGGTGTGCCGCCGTCGTTTTACGGGACGCTGATCGCGGCGGCGCGCAAGAAGAAAGTGAAGACGCTGCTGCATGCCGACGGGGAAGCGTTGCGCCACGGAATCGAAGAGCGGCCGACGGTGGCCACGCCGAACCAGCAGGAGGCGGATCGCCTGCTGGGGCGCACGCTATTGACGCGCACTCACTACCTGGAGGCGGCGGAGCGGATGCGCGCCATGGGGCCGGAATCGGTGGTTCTCTCCCTCGGCAGCCGCGGCGCGGTGGGCGCGTTTCGCGAGGGTCTGTTCGAGGCGCTACCGCCGAGGGTGGACGCGGTGTGTCCCATCGGCGCCGGCGACGCGCTGTCGGCGGCGTATGCCTGGGCGATGGAACGCAAGAACAATGGGGTGGAAGCCCTGCGCTGGGGTGTGGCGGCGGGGACGGCGTCGGCACGGTTGCCGGGCATGAAGTTCGCCAGCCTGGAGCAGACTCGGGAGATCTACCAGCAGGTGGAACTGCGGCGCTCGGAGTAGGGTGTTACACTGCCATTAGTAATGCTCCTTGACTTGAAGCTGGTGGTCCGCCTGCAGGAAATCGATAATCGGCTCGCCGCGCTCTCGCGCGAAATCGCCTCCCTGCCCAAACACATCGCCGAAATTCAGAAGAAG
>JADGNT010000265.1 GCA_017883345.1 Candidatus Solibacter sp.
CTGGTGCCGCTGATCTGGATGATCGGCAGCCACAACACCACGGCGGTGTACCCTGCCACCGTTCCCATCGCGCAGATGACGGCGGCGCAAATTTTCCGCGGCTACGTGCGTTTCATCGGCGTGGGCGCTATCGCCGCCGCGGGCATCTTCGGCATCGTGAAATCGCTGCGCATCGTGGCGGACTCCTTCGGCGTGGCGCTGAAGGCCTTCCGCGTGGGCGGCGCGTCATCCGGCGAACGCACGGACCGCGACATTCCGATCCTCAGCATCCTGCTGGGAGTGGTGGTGAGCGCGCTGGCCATCGGAATCTTCCTGGGCAATCTCAACAGCTCGCCCGCTGTCGTGATCGCTGGCGTCACGCTGGCGCTGTTGTTCTCGTTCTTCTTCACCTCGGTGGCGGCCAACGCGATCGCCACCACGGCGCGCAATCCGGTGTCGGGGATGACCATGCTGACCATCATCATTTCCTCCATCGTGCTGCTGCGCTTCGGCGTCTCCGGCACCACCGGCATGTTCTTCGTCATGGCGCTGGCCGGCATGGTGTGCACGGCGCTCTCGACCTCCGGCCAGAGCATCACCGATTTCAAGACGGGCTACTGGCTGGGTTCCACGCCGGCGGCGCAGCAGAAGGTGAAATTTCTGGGTGTGCTGGCGGCTTCCATCGCGGCGGGACTGACCATCGTCATGCTGGCGCACACCTTCCAGTTCGGCGAGGCGGCGCCGGGCGACCTGCGCGTGGTGCTACCCTCGCCGCAGGCCTCCATCATGAAGGCGCTGGTGGAGGGCTTCATGAGCCGCCAGCCGGTGGCCTACATTCTGTTCGGCGCCGGCGCGGCGATTGCCGTCGCCATGGAAATGCTGGGTGTGCCCGCGCTGGTCTTCGCGCTGGGCATGTACCTGCCGCTGGAACTCAATACGCCCGCGCTGGTGGGCGGCTTTCTGGCGCACTACATCGGCAAGCGCTCGGAACGCGAGGGCGGCGAGCGCGGCGCCGGTATCCGCGAGCGCGGCGTGATCATCGCTTCGGGATTGATGGCGGGAGGCGCGCTGGGCGGCGTGTTCGGCGCGGCGTGCCGGCTGATCCAGGGTTACTCTGAAGATTGGGTCCGCACGCCGTTCTACGCGAGCGAGGTGGCCTCGCAGTTGGTTTCGGCCGCCCTGTTCGTGGCATTGTGCTTGTACCTGTGGTTCGGATCGTTGCGGGACTCGCTGCGGCATAAGGAGAAAGCATGAGCGGGCAGTACGAAGAGTTGATCGGCAACGCCATTCTGGGCATCGACACGATTTGGGGCGGCGACGTGATGTGCGCCTCCGGGACGGGCCGCTTCATCGCCGATTCCTGGTTCAGCGACCAGCCGCTGCCGCGCGCTTACACCCTTGCCGAAGCTGCACTGGTGCGCCACTCGGGCGGCGTCTCCGCCAAAGCGCCGGACGTCGCCGCGATCGATGCCTACCTGGCGCAGGTGGATATTCCCGGCGCGATTGCCGGCATGAAAACCGCCGCGGCCGGATTCGGCGGGCTGCGCGGCGAGTACCTGGCTGGCCTGGCAGAGTGCTTCGAAGCCATGTGGGACCTGGCCATGGAGATCCTCGGCAAAGGCGCTCTCGTACCGTACGAACGCTGCGTGATGGCGTCCTGCGGCCAGGCGCCGGAACCATCGGACCCGGTGCGCAAACGCGAGCGCGTCGCCGAATTGCTGGGCTGCGGCGCCCGCGAGCGTGATCGGTTGCTGGCCGCCGTGGATGGCTGGCGCAAGCAGCAGCGGGTTTCAATGGCGTCCGTGCGTCTACTGGGCGCGGCGGTGATCGGCCACTTCGACGCGCTCGCCGCGCGCCACGTGCTGCCGTATCTACCCGCGGAACTGCACGGCGTGCCGCGCGCCAACATTCAATTTCTGCCGATCCTGGAAGCGTGGTTCTCCGGATCGATGAACTATCTGGGCCGTGCGCGCCGCCCCGGCGGCGAACCGGAGTACGAAGCCAGCTACGAGATCAACGCCTCGCTCGAGATCTCGCTGCCCGAATTCCTGCAACTGGTAAGCCACGAGGTGGTGCCCGGGCACGTCACGACGTTTGCCTACCTGCAAAACCTCTACTGGCGCAAGCTGGTGGGTTTCGAAGCGTCGGTGCTGACCATGAACACGCGCGCGGCCGCGCTCTTCGAAGGCATCGCCAACAACGCCATTCTGATGGCCTACGGCGTCACCGAAGTGGAGTACCTGCCGGACGCCGACCTGCAGATCGGAGTGTTGCTGGCGCTGCTGCAGGACGACGCCAAGAATCAATCGTCCTATCTGACCTGGGGCGAAGGCGCGCCGCAAGCCGAAGTCGCCGCCACTCTGCGCCAGGATTTTCTGGTGTCGCTGGAGCGCGCCGACAAGCTTTCCGGAGCGTGGGGACGCCATCCGCTGCTGGGCCGCATGTACCTGCCCGCATACCGCGCCGGCACAAGAAAGGTGGCGGCCCTGCGGCGCATTCACCCGCCGGAAGTTTTTCTCCCGGTGTTGTATGGCGCGTGCGGACTGGTGGACATCACCACCATCGATAAATTGCTGGTGGCATAAGGCTCCGCCTTGTGCCACCTATCGCCCCGCGAATACCGCAAGACTGCTGCCCACCTTGCGCCCGCCTGGGTTGTCCGAAGACACGTTCACGATTCTGCCATCGATGGCCAGCGTGGTGGATCCGCCGCCATCCAGGTTGAGCGCCTGGCCCACGCCGTAGTCCTGGATCAGAACGTCCGCCACTTCGCCCACCGACATGCCTGCGCTGCCGCCGCGGGCGTCCACGGTGAACAGCACCAGCGTGGCGCCATCCTTCGAAATGCCGATCGCCGAGCGAGCGTTGATCTGCGCGTACCAGGATTTGCCGTTGGAATACGCGCCGGGTCCGCCGGGCTGTAACACGCCCAGCGGGTCGTACTCGGGAATCGTCTTCACCCCGCCAGTGACGATCTGCGCCGAGCCGGCCACCGCATTCCACACCTTGACCGGCTCCAGAATATGCTTCCCGTCGGCGAAGGCGGGATCGCGATGCACGATGCTCGCGTGATTCTCCGCATCGATATTCAGCGCGGGCGCGTAAGGCGTCAGCGCATAGCTCTGCTCGGGCACTTCGAAGGCGGAGTAGACCGTGCCGTTGGACGCCGCGAAGCCCACCAGCGACGCTTCGGGACTCGACGACGGCCAGGGCAGGAAGTAATGCGCGTTGACGGCGATCTGCGCGTGCTCCTGGAGCAGGAACTCCAGCGTGGTCTGACGCACGGTCTCCAGTTTGCCGCCCGGCGGCGAAAGCTTGAAGGCGATCCCCGGCGCGGCGAGATCGATCTTCACTATGTGCATGCGGAGCGCGCGCGGCGCGGTCTCCACGCGCTCGATATAGGTGACACCGCGAAACGGATGTTGTACGGTGTCGGCGGCGGGTAGCCAAGAACACCAAATGGCGATCAGCAGCCAACGTGTAAGCGTCGCCATGGCGTTACCGTGACAACGTCACCACGGCAACACTCCAGCGCGGCAGGCGGAAGCGCGCGGTCATGCCGGTGCGCTCGACTTTGGCAGGTACGGCTTGGACCGCGGTAGGTTGCTCCAGCGTGTTGCGGGCGGCGAGGCTATCCGGGGCCACCAACTGCATGCTTGCGGCGAGCAGCGGGAAATCGCCCCGCAAGGCGACCTCCACCGCAACTGCCTGGTCCCCGGGGTTGACCAGCTTCAGGTAGATCTTGTCCCCATCGGCGGTGCGCGTGGCGGTGGCGCTGAGGTCGCCCAAGCTCCCGGCGATCGCCAGCAGCTCCGGCGCGAAGTGATCGCGATACAGCTTCATCACCACATAGTTCGGCGACGGGAACCACGAGCGCTGGTCAAAATTGATCAACGCGTTGTCCGAAGAGGGCGACGCCATGGCGACGGCGGCGTCGCGCTCCAGCGCGTTGAGAATAGTGCCGGCGTGGAGACCGCCGCGCCAATCTCCGCTCTGCGCGTTCCAGCCCGAGACGAACAGCTTGCGCTTCGGGTTCTTCGATCTCTCGTCGTCGTGAACGCTCAAGTAATCCGCCAGGTCGCCTTGCCCGATGATGCGGATGTTGGGATCCACCTTTCTCATGGCGGGAGCGAACTGCCCGAGCACCTCGATATAGTCCGCAGCGGGCATGCCCGAGATCTCGTTGTCGATCTCCCAATATTTGACGCGGTACGGTTCAGGATGGCCGTTTTGGGCGCGGATCTTGCCCCACGCGCTGTCAGGCGGCCCATTGCAGTACGCCACGAGATCCACCGCGTCCCGGATCATCGCCGCTTGGTCTACTTGATTGCGCGGACCCACCGGGATGACGACGACCGGTTCGGCGCCGACCTTGCGCGCGAAGGCCAGAAACTCGTCGATGCCGAAGGAGAGCGGATCAACGCGCTTGGACCGCGGGCCGATGCCGTCCTTCCATTTGTATTTGCCGACGAAACTGCCGCCCGGCCAACGAAGGATGGGCGGATGCAAGGCGGCCACCGCCTCGGTGAGGTCGGGACGGAGGCCGCCGTTGACGGAGTGATAGATGTGCTCCAGGGATTGGCCATAGATCCTGGAATCGATTGTCTGGAGCACGGTACCGGTGTTCACCGTGAGGCTGACGGTCTGCGCCGAGGCCATGCCGGCCGCCAGACAGAACACTGCCGCTTTGGTCATAATTCGACTCTGCGGCATCCGGCGGCGGAGCGCAAGTGATAGCGCTTGCATGCTAGTGTGCCGGGGTGTAACGTAATTCTAGTTATGAGCCAGCCTATCTCTCGCCGCGGATTCGTTCTCGGAGCCGGCGCTGCCACCGCCGCCATCCTGACCACTCGCAGGGGCCTGTCTTCGCCCGCCACCGAGCAGCGGGTCAACATCGATCTCGCCAAGGAGACGGGCACCGTCCGGCCCGAACTCCACGGGCACTTCGCCGAGCACCTGGGAAGCTGCGTCTATGGCGGCCTCTGGGTGGGCAAGAACTCGAAAATCCCCAATATTAACGGCCATCGGAAGCAGGCCGTGGATTATCTCAAGGGACTGATCCCGGTACTGCGCTGGCCGGGCGGCTGCTTCGCCGACGATTATCACTGGCGCGACGGCATCGGCGCGGCGGCCAAGCGGCCCAAGGACGTCAACCTCCACTGGGGCATGTACACCGAGGACAATAGCTACGGCACCCACCAATTCATCGAGCTCTGCCGCCTGATCGGCGCGGAGCCGTACCTGGCCGGCAACGTGGGCAGCGGGACGCCGCAGGAACTCCGCGACTGGATGGAATACTGCAACTACCCCAAGGGCAGTTCGCTTTCCGACGAACGCGCCGCCAACGGATCGCCCGAGCCCTTCAACGTGAAATATTGGGGCGTCGGCAACGAGAATTGGGGCTGCGGCGGCAACATGACGGGCGACGAGTACGCCACCGTCTACCGGCGCTTCGCCACCTACCTGCGCCGCTTCGGCGAGACGCAGCCTTTCCTGATCGCCTGCGGTCCGAACGGGAACAATAAGGAGTGGACCCAGAAGTTCTGGGGCAACATGCGTGGCGGGCGCCCGAGCGGTTTCGCCATGCACTTCTACTCCAACGGCCGCGGAAATACCGCCACGCATTTCACGCTGGACGACATGCGCCAGCAGTTCGCCAGTTTCCCTAACATCGAGATGGCCATCGTCGAACAGCGCGCCCTGCTGGACACGATGGCGCCGCCCAACCCGCGCCTCGGCCCGGTGGGTCTGCTGCTGGATGAATGGGGCGTGTGGGATCGCATGGACCCCGAGGAAGAGAAGAAGTACGGCCGCCTGTTCCAGCAGATCACGATCCGCTCCGCCATCGCCGCGGCGCTGGGGCTCAACGTGATCCACCGCCAGGCGGGCAAGCTGGTGATGACCAACATCGCGCAGATGGTCAACGTGCTGCACGCGCTGCTGTTGACCGACGAAGATAAGTGCGTGCGCACCACTACTTATTACGTGTACGAGTTCACCAAGGCGCACCTCGGCCAACTGTCGGTGCAGACGGAAAGCGGGGCCGCGGGGGCGATGGAGCTGTCCGTATCGGCTTCGCGCAAGGACAAGGATGTGACCATCACGCTGGTCAATCCCAAGCCGGATGTCACGCTGAACGTGAACTGCTCGCTGGCCGGAGGAAGCGCCGCGGGCGCCACCGCGCGCATTCTGCACGATGCCGATTTGAATGCCGCGAATACCTTCGCCACACCCGATCGGGTAGTACCGCAGGCACTGAAAGTCACGGTGCAGGGAGGAACGGTGACCGCGGAACTCCCGCCGCTCTCGGTGGCCACGCTGCTGGTGAAGTTGGCGTAGGGGGGGAATGGTCCGATGTGGGGCAGCCTATCCAGGCTGCGGACCCGCTCTCCAGCGGGTCCAGCCGGCTGAAAGCCGGCTGCTGGCAGGATTGCCAGCCCCACAATCGTTGTCAATTCTCACACGCGGCAGCCGCTGGTTGCGCGAGGGATGCCATTGCGAAGCTCGGCACTTGATGCACCTGCTCTGCACTGACGCCCGGAAACCACTCCAGGAACTCGTCAACCGTCGAGCCCTTGTCGAGGTGTTCGAAAAGGGAAAGCACACCGAGACGAGTGCCGGCGAAGCACCATGCTCCCCCGAGCTTTTTGGGATTTCGGTCTACGGCTGTGCATAAGGCCCAGTTCATGATTCTAGTTTAGCGCCTGCACAGTCCGCCAGAAAACTCCACGGCGAGCCGTACCGTTCACGCTTCAACGGCCTCCCAACGGCTCGCAAGTTCTCTGAATGCCTTCTCGTTTGCGGGCCATTCGTGAAGGGTCGCCGGATCGAAATCCGCTCCGTTTGGCCACACGAGTGTCTCCACCTCAGCATCAATCCGCACTTGGTTGAACAGTTCGAGATTGCGCAGCGGGCCGTACAGTTCGCCCGCAAGGACCGGTCGAAACTCGATTGTTTGCGCCGTGTCGTCGTCAAGGCCGACTATGAG
>JADGNT010000266.1 GCA_017883345.1 Candidatus Solibacter sp.
TGCTCGAGCGAGATGCCCCGATTGCGGCGAATCGTGGCCAGACCAAGGACGTTTTTTTCCTCTATCATCTCCCTGCCTCGCCAGGCATTAACCTTTGAGAGGTACTAACGCCCAGCTAGAATTGAACCGGCTGTATATAAGGTAACAATATAACACCGGTAACTCCTCTGCTAGACTCTTTTTTTATGCGTATTTGCCGTCGCCACTTCAACTTGAGCCTGCTCGGAGGCGCCTCCGCCCGGATGGCCACCGGCCTAGCACCAAGGCCCAAGCTATTGGTACTAGTACTCTTAGAGCACATGCGGCAGGACTACTGGGATTCGGCGGCCGGTCAGTTTGGGTCCGGCGGCCTGCGCCGTATTTTGTTAAAAGGAGCACATTTTCCCGATTGCCGCCATCTGGCGAGCAGTTTCTCCGCCACTACCATCGCCACCCTGGCCACAGGCGCCTGGCCGGCGGAGCACGGCATCGTGGCGGACTCCTGGTATGACCGGGAGGCCCGGAACGCGGTACCGGCCTCCCAGGAGGCGCTTCGGGCCACCACGTTGACCGCGCAGGTGGCCGCCGAGCGACGCACGCGCACGTTTGTGATCGGCATGGACGCCGCGCAATCGTCGCTGTTCGCTGGGCACGCGGCGGCGCGCCAGTTCTGGATGGATCCGCGCGGCCAGTTCACCACCCTGGGGGACCCGCCGGAATGGCTGGGCGAGTTCAATTCGCTGCGACCGCTGGACAACGCCCACAACGCCCCGTGGATGGCGATCGGCGCGCGGCCCGGTGCGCCGCCCTTGCGCACGCTCACCTACGACGCGCAGCATCCGGAGCAGTTCCTGGATCTGTTCCAGGCGTCGCCGCTGGGACAGGCCGCGCAGTTCGAACTGCTGGCCAGCCTGATTGAGAAAGAGCGGCTGGGGCAGCGCGATTCGTTCGATTTCGTATGCCTGATTGCCGGTTCCACGGCGCGCCTGGGGTACGAAACCGGCGGCCGTTCGGCGCTGATGCGCCAGATGGTGCTGCACCTCGACCAGCAACTGGAGTATCTGCTGACGCGCCTCAAAGGCGGGCCCGGTGAGAACGGGTTCAATCTGGTGCTGGCCGGCGCCCACGGCGCGCCGCCCGCTCCCGCCGCCGAGAGCCGCGCCCGCATGGCGGTGCCGGGCGAGAGCGTGGCCCAGGCGGTGGACCGCGCGCTGCGCTCTAGCGACGCCGGGCGGGTGACGCGCTACCTGTATCCGTTCCTGTACCTGGACACCAGCGGCTACCGGGATCCCGAACCGCTACGCCAGGCCGCCGGACGCGCCGCGCTGGAGCACCCCGCGGTGGCCGGGTTCTACACCGCCGGCGGGTATTGCTCCACCAACGACGGCTGGCGGGAGCGCTTCCGCAACAGCTTCCACCCCAACCGGTCGGGCGACGTGATGCTCTCCTACCATCCGGAGTATGTGGAGGACTACGGCCAGGGACGAGGGATCTCGTACGGGTCGCTGTACAATTACGACGTGCGGGTCCCGCTCTGCTTTTACGGTCCGCAGTTCCTCGCGGGCGTTTTCGAATCTCCCGTGCAGAGTGTGGACGTGGCGCCGACGCTGGCGCGCGCCATGGGGGTGGCGCCGCCCTCCTCCTCGGACGGACGCGTGCTGGGCGAGGCCTTCGGGGAATGACGCCCGATCTAGGGACCACGCTGTGCGGCATCGCGTTGCGCAATCCGGTGCTGGCGGCCAGCGGCACCTTCGCTTACGGGGTGGAATTCGAAAAGCTGGTGGATCTCAACGCGCTGGGCGGCTTGGTGGTGAAGGGCCTGTCGCGCGAGCCCATCGAAGGCAACGCGCCGCCGCGCGTGTACGAGAGCGAAGGCGGCATGATCAACTCCATCGGCCTGCAGAATATCGGCGTGCGGGCCTTCGTCAGGGAAAAGCTGCCGGCGCTGGCCCGCTTGCGCACGGCGGTTTTCGCCAACGTGTTCGGCAACCAGGTGGAAGACTATCTGGAAGTGGTGCGCGTGCTGAACGATCACGCGGGGCTGGCGGGGTACGAACTGAACGTGAGTTGCCCCAACACATCTCACGGAGGCATCTACTTTTCGAGCGACCCCTCGCTGTTGGGCGAGGTGGTGGCGGCGGCCAGGCGCGTGGCCACGCGGCCGGTGATCGTGAAGCTCTCGCCCAACGTGAGCGCCATCGAACCGCTGGCGCGCGCGGCGGAAGAGAGCGGCGCCGACGCCCTTTCGCTGGTCAATACCTTCATCAGCCTGGCGATCGATGCGCGCACGCGGCGCCCGCGGATCGGCGCCGGCTTCGGCGGACTTTCCGGCCCGGCCATCAAGCCGATCGCGCTCCGCCTGGTGTACCAGGCGGCGCGCGCGGTGAAGATCCCGGTGATCGGGCTGGGCGGGATCGCGAGCGGCGAAGATGCGGCCGAGTTTCTGATCGCCGGGGCGAGCGCGGTCGAGGTGGGCACGGCGACCTTCTGGGATCCGCGCTCTCCCTTGCGGATCGCCGGGGAACTGGGGGCGTTTCTGCGGCGGGAGAACATCGCGCGGGCCGCCGATCTGGTGGGCACGCTGAAAATGTGACCGTGGAGCGGGCCGACCCAGAGGGTACCCCGCCGAGGAACGTCGGCACGGACGCCGACGTTGCAACCTGAAAGGTCGCTCTACGGATGCCTTCGGGGCGATCTCGTGGTCGCCCCATGTGGCACGGAGACGCTGGGCCGTCTTTCAGGCGCGCTTCGATCCATATACCGTTGACGACATAATGTCGTGTATGGCATACTATGGACGTGGCTTGGGAAGTCGAGTTTTCAGATGAGTTCGGCGAGTGGTGGGACAGCCTGACCGCTGCTGAACAGAAGAGCGTTGACTTCACCGTCCGACTTTTGCAGCAGGTTGGTCCCACATTAAAGATGCCCCATTCTTCGGGGGTGGAGTCATCGCGTCATGCGCACATGCGCGAATTGCGCATTCAGCACGCGGGACGGCCGTATCGGGTCCTTTATGCGTTCGACCCACGCCGGGCCGCGATGCTGCTGATTGGCGGGGCTAAAACCGGCAGCAATCGCTGGTATGAGGAGTATGTCCCGCTCGCGGATGCCATCTATGACCGGCACTTGCGAGAGTTGGGGGATGGAGAGTAACGGTATGGCACGCAATTACAAGGAACTTCAAGCGAGGATGGACCCGGCGAGCGTCGCGGACAATCAGCAGCGGGTGTGCGAAGAGCTTCAGCGAATGGCGCTCGAAGAACTACGTAGCGCCAGGCAACTCACGCAAACCGACATGGCCGAGATGCTGGACGTACCGCAGAGTTCGATCTCCCGAATTGAGCAACGCGCGGACATGTATCTCAGCACCCTGAGAAACTATATCCACGCCGTGGGTGGGGCGCTTCAGATACAGGCTATCTTTCCCGATGGAGGCACAGTGGTCATAGACCGCTTCGGAGATTACGAGGAGCGGCCCTATGTGGTCCAGGCACTAGCAGAGGTTGGCGGTGTATATCGGCTGCGCGCTCTTCCCCTAAATCATCAGGGAGTTCGGTTCTCGACAAGGACGCTCAAAGTTTCAGGACTTAAGAAAACCATGAAGGCGCTCCACCTTCCGGAGCCCCAAGTCGCTTCCATCATGGAAAGCTTTGAACAGACCGGCGCTCACCAGGTAGAAGTCGGTGGCAGTGGACCATCGATCAATCGAGTCTTCAGTGTTCCGGATCTGGTAGCGGCAGGCTTTGAGGAAGCGAGCACGGAATGACCCGCTAGCTCCGCATGCGCAGCAGGAGGTAGGCGCCGGCGAGGGCGAAGACCACGTCGGGGCCCCAGGCGGCCGTCACCGGGCCCAACTGGCCGGCGTCGCCCAACTTCTCGAATAACTGGCCGATGCCGAGATAGCCGACCGCGATGCCGATGCTCAGGCCCACCCCCGCCATGGCGCCGCGATTGCCCACCAGGAAGCCGAACGGGATGGCGATCATGGCCATCATCATCACGAACAGCGGCACCGCGAACTTGCGGTAGAGGCGCACTTGCAGCTTCACCGTGCCTTCGAAGCCGCTCTGCTGCAAGTCCTTGATGTAGCGATCGAGCTGCAGGAAGTTCATCTGTTGATCCTTTAGCGCTTCCTTCAGAAAATAGTCCGGCGGCTCGGTCAATTGGGGGAACGTGGTGGCTTGAAACGCGATGTAATCGTGGCAGAACGCGCCCTCGTATTTGCAGTTCCAACCGTCCTCGAAAACCCAGGTCTTGAGCGGGACGCTCCAGTGAGCCCGGCGGGCGTAGATCTGGCGCTCGAGGCGGAAGGTCTTCGGCTCCAGTTCGAAGACGCTGGTCTCGATCATCGAGCTCTCTTCGCCGGAGGTATCGAAGTATTTGTAGTTAAAGATGCGCGAAGAGTTAAAGCCCATGATCCACTTACGGTCCGGCCTGAGGTAAGTCTGGGTGGCGCGGCCCTTGATCTCGTCGCGCAGCGCGTCCTGTTTACGGTTGGCGTTGGCCACGTAGTAGAAATCGAAAGCGAACAATCCGCCGCTCAACAGCGTGCTGCCAATCAGGATGGGCGCCGCCAGGCGGAACAAACTTACGCCGCACGCCTTGAACGCGATGATCTCGTTCTGCTTGCTCATCACGCCGAAAGCCGCCAGCACCGCCACCAATACGCTGGGGGGCAGCAAGTCATAGATTAACTGCGGCGACAGGAAAAAGAGGTAGGTGAACATCTTCCACAGCGAGATGTTGTTGCGCAGCATGTCGCCGATCAGTTCGAAGAAGTTGAAGATCAGCACCAGCGACAGAAAACTGGCAAGCATCAGCACCAGGTAGGTGAGGAAGGCCGACAGGATGTAGGTATCCACCAACTGCGGCAAGAGGGGCAGCCGCCAGGCGGCGAGACCCGAGCCGTTCGTGCCCATGCCGCGGGTCTTCAACGCCTTGAAGAAGTCCGCCACCCGCGCGCGCAGGTCGCCGAAGAAATCGCTATCGCCCGGCTTTTCCAGGCGCGCCAGAAAAATCAGCCCCGCCACGAAGAACACCGCGTTGGGCAGCCACAGCGCCACCGGCACGGAGAGCGTCTTCTGGCGCGCCAGTCCGAGGAGGGAGACAAACGCCAGGTAATAGCAGAAGAAGGCCACGAAGATGGCGGTGACGTAGCCGGAGGCGCGTCCGCCCTTGCGCGTGGCGATGCCCAGCGGAATCCCCACCATGGCCAGCATCAGGCACGCCACCGGCAGGGCGAAGCGGCGGTGGAGTTCGATCTGGTACTCGATCCAGTCCGGTTTGCCGCGCGGGTACGCCATCAACTGGCTGGTGCCCATGCCGACGGAGCGCAACGGGGTCCAGGAGGGCGGGGAGGCATCCAGCGCCTGCTGGCCGGTGGGCGCCACGGTATCCTGCGCCACCTGATCCTTGCTCATCTCGTGGGTGGAATAATTGCGCAGCGAGAGCTGGATGCGATTGTTCTTGAAATCCGGGACGGCGATGGCTTCCTCCGCCACGGTAATCATCGGCCCCTGTGCCTTGTCGCGCATCCCGCTGGCCCGCTTCTCGGGCGGCGCGACGTCGGCGACGAAAATCTGGCGCCACACGCCCTGGCGGACGTCGCGCACGTAGAGAATCGTGTTGGGAAAATTCTCCACGAACACACGGGGTGTCACATCGGCGCTGAGTTGCGTGGCCTCCAGTTGGTTTTTGATGTCGGTGTATTTGTGGATGGAATACGGCGTGAGGCGCAAGGTGGCCAGCGCCGCGACGCCCGTGCCCAGGGCGGCGAAGAGCAGCACCGGGGCGATCACTTTGCGGCTGGAAACGCCGGCCGCGCGCATCGCCGTGATTTCCCCATCCGCCGCCAGCCGGCCCAGCCCGATCAGGATGCCCACCAGCACGCCGAACGGAATGGTGAACGGCAGCACGCCGGGAATGGCCAGAGCGAACAACTGGAGCACCAGGCGGGTATTGGCCGTGGTGCTCTTCACCAGCAGCTCGAAGATCGGGTCCACCTGGCGCAGGTAGAGAATGAACGTGGCGAGCAGCGTGCCCAGCAGCGCGCTCGAGAAGATCTCGCGAAAAATGTACCGGCCCAGCAGCCGCAGCACAACCTATCCCTTACCGCGTCATGTCCGGCGCGGAAACCACCGGCAACTTCGGCAGTTCTTCTTCCGCCGGATGCAATTCCAGGTCGTCGATCAGGATCGAGGGGGCCACCACGCAGGTCTCCGCCGTGTAGCTGCCGCCGCCGATCAGCGCAAACGGCGCGGAATTGTTCTGGTACTCGAAGGCCGCGCTATCGTCGCCGGCCGCCAGGATGTCCTTGAGCGATCGCACATTGAATCCGCGGAAGCGCATGCCGCGCACCAGTTCCTCGTGCCCATCCACATAAATCTTATAGACCAGGATCGGCATGCTCACCGGCCGGCCGCCCGGCTGGGCCGCGATCAGGCGGCGCACTTCATCCATACCGCCCGACGAAGGGAAATCCATCTTGCGCACGATGATGCCGTACGGCTTGTTGCGCGTGCGGCACAGCTCGATCAGTTTCTTCTTCAACTCGGCAACCGTCACCGGGTCGCTGGTGCTGACGAACAGGTTGCCGATGCCGGCCGCGCTGGCTCCGTAGCTGCCGGGCAGGCGCGCGCGCCCGTTAGAGCCTTCGTAGCCGCGGACCGGCTGCCGCGTCAGCAGGTAGTTCTTCAGCACGCCCTTTTCGATCAGGCGGAGCGGCTTCGGCGCCACGCCTTCGCGGTCCACCGCGTAGCTGCCGAACAGGGGACGGCCGCGCCATTCCTTCTGCGTGGGGTCATCCACCACGTCGAAGGTATCGGGCAGCACGCGCGCCCCCATGCGTCCATCCAACTCGCTGTTCTGCGCCCCGCCGCGGCCGCCATCGCCCACCGGGCGCCGCGTGAGGGCGAGATTCCG
>JADGNT010000267.1 GCA_017883345.1 Candidatus Solibacter sp.
CGCTTGGTAATCACTCCGTCGAATGGCGCCGTGACCCGGGTGTAGTCCATCAGGGTCTTCACCTTTTGCGCATCGGCTGTGTTGACGTGCACCTGCTCCTTGGCGGCCGCCAACCCGGATTTGGCCGCCGCGATCTGCGCTTCGCTCACCAGATCGCGACTTTTGGCATCGTCGATCTCCTGTTGCGCGATCAGGCCGGGGCGCTTGGCATCCACCGCGGCCAGGCGCTCGGCCGAAAGATGCGCCATCTGGTGCACCTGCTCCGCGCGCTGAAGTTCGTCGTTGGCACGCGCCACCTCGGCATTGCTGCGCCCGGTGCTGGCATCCGCGCGGCGCAGATCGTCGCCCATCTCGGGCACTTCGAGGGTGGCCAGCAGTTGTCCCTGCCGCACCCGGTCGCCGACATCGAACTTGATTTCCTTGATATACCCGGCGACTTTCGCCATCACATCGATTTCCTGAAACGGCTTGAATTCCGCCGTCAGCACGAGGCTGTGCGAGAGATCTTCGGAAGTGACTTTGGCCACGGCGACGGTGGGAACATCCGGCGCCGAAGCCACCGCGTTCAGTTGTTTGGAGCAGGAAACGCTAAGCAGAGGGATCAGACACACCAATAGCGGGGCAACCCTTGGCGACAACATCATGTCCCCCATTATAGGGAGCAATAGGCGAATGAATGCAACAGGAGTAGTGTAAGGAATTGTGTATGGGAGAGAGGCAGTCCGCGCCGCGCCGCATGAGCGGCCCGGGAAGCGAATGCGTCTGTCCGCCGCGGAGGCGCATGGGAGCGGAGTCTGTGTGCAGTTTTTCATGATGCTGTGGGTTCGACGAAAGGTCCGGATGATGAGTGCCGCAGTCGCTTGCAGTTCATTCGTTGGTAGGCGGGCCGGGCCGCGGAGTAGTTCCCGGCTGATGTTCGCGATTGGCTTGGCGACCGCGGCGGCTTACGGCCAGAGCGCTCCGCAGCCGCGTTTTGAAGTAGCTTCCGTCAAGCCGGCCGGAAGTATATTTTCGAGGAAGCCGGAGCGCTCAGGTGGAAGAATCAGGTGGACGACTGAACTTTGCAACCTGGTTGGATACGCTCACCGTCTGGACTCCTCTCGCGTGTCCGGCCGGAACTGCGGCTCTACCTATGCAATCGAGGCGACATTCGACCCGGCGGCAACCGACGATCAGGTCCGGTTGATGGTTCAGTCGCTGCTCAGGGACAGGTTCAAAATGCGGGCTCACCGCGTCACAACAGAAGCTGACGGATACGCCCTGGTGATCGGAAAAGGCGGACTCAAGATCAGGGAAGCCAAGGTAGCCGACGAACCTCCCAGTATGCCGGAGTGGGCCAAGGACCGTTCATCGGCCTGGAAGGCGGAGAGCTACATCTCGGCCACCATTCCGGAGGGAGGTGTCATCGCAATCACGGGCCGCGGGGTATCGATGTCACAACTCGCGGAGACTCTGCAACGTTCCATAGATATGCCGGTATGGGACCGAACCGGCCTTTCGGGAAATTACTACTTCGCATTTCGCTACACGGAGTTTCTCAGTGCCGATTTGGACACGGATGCCCCTTCGCTCGCGACCGCGCTGCAACAGAATCTTGGCCTCAAACTGGAGAAACAAAAGGGACCGGTTGAGGCGTTGGTAATCGACTACATCGAGGAGCCATCGGAGAATTGATCGATATTCCCTTGGCAGCGACTGCTGAATGATGGCGCGATGGCCTGTCTCTCGCGGGGTAATCCGCCGATAGTCGCCCACCGGCATCTCTACGGGAAGGCGACTACGCGCTCGGGTTGGCGACGATCAGCTCGGGGCCGGGCCAGGCACTTCCCACGACGCCGCCTACGACCGTAGAGCGGGCGTTCCGCCTGCCATGCCGGTATTCGTACGGGCATTCTTCGAAGAACGTCGGCAAGGACGCCGACGTGGCGACCTGAAAGGTCGCTCCACGGAGGCAGCACGCCGCACCCCACCAGCTTGCTCTATCCAGCAAAAACGAGCGCGCGGACATCTTCAAGCGATAGGCCACCGGAGATCCGCGGCATCAACCTGTTATCACGGGATCACTGCTGGGAATTCCCGCTCCCGTCATCTGGCGGTAACGCCCGACGTTTGAATCAAGCGCTACTGCCTTCGCGCGGCCATTACCTTCTGGGCTTCGGCGAGCAGGGTTTCGGCCTTGGGCAGGTTTTCCACGGCCTTCTGCACTTCCGGATCGTCCACATACTGCGCACGGTCGCTTGTCTTCTTGTCGAAAGCGCGCAGGTAGAATTCTTTGCGGATCTGCTCGGTGAGCCACTTCTTGTCGCGGATGAACTCCGCGTCGGTGAAGGGGAACGGCGCGGGGTGCGATTGCAGGAAGTCCTTGAAGCGCGCCATCAGGTCGTTGTCCGGCGACCAGCCCTGCGGAAGCTGCGGCTTGGCCGCCCCGAAGTAGGTGGAAGCGAAGCGGTAGATCACCGACGAGTTATAGACGCGCCGCTCGAAGAGCGTGAGCTTGGCCGCTTCGAACTTTTCATCCGGCGTGATGCCTCCGCCGCCGTACATTTTGCGGCCGACATCGGTGCTCTTCACGTCGTCGTTGTTCTGCGTGGGTTTGCGCGCGTAATAGTAATCGAAGAACGAGCCCTTGGTGTAATCGCGCTGGATCAGCCTCCCGCTGGGCGTGTAGTAGTGCGCGATGGTAAGCAATAGCGCCGCGCCTTCGGTCAGCGGGAACTGCGCCTGAACCAGGCCCTTGCCGAACGTGTTCTCGCCCATGATGAGGGCGCGGTCGTGATCCTGCAACGCCCCGGAGACAATCTCCGACGCCGAAGCCGAGTTGCCATTCACCAGGACTACGATGGGGTACTTCTGCGCCAGCGGATTCGCCTTGGCGCGAAATACCTGTTCCTTTTCGGCGCGCCCGCGATGCGACACCACCACCTGGCCGTCGCGCAGGAAGCGCCCGCTCAACGATACGGCCTCGGTGACCAAACCGCCGCGATTCTCACGCAGGTCCAGAATCAGGCCCTTGATTTTCGATTCGTCCAGCTTGAGCAGCGCGGCTTCCACATCGCGCGATACGTTCTGCGCTTCAAAGCTGGTCACCTCAAGGTAGGCGATGCCAGGCTTGTACCAGAAGGCATCCACCAGGCTGGTCTCGATCTCGCCGCGAATCACGGTGACGGTGATCGGTTCGGCGGCGCCCTCGCGCGCCACGGTGACGCGCACCGGACTGCCGCGCGGGCCGCGCAACACCAAAGCGACGCCGGCCGAGTCTTGCTTGGTGACGTCCTTGCCGTCCACCGCGACGATCACGTCGCCGCGGCGCAGGTCGGCGCGCCATGCCGGCGAACCGGGGAACGGCTCCATGGCGATCACCTTGGGGCCGTCCATGCTAATCAGCATGCCGATGCCGAAATACTGCGCGCGCTGCTTGCGCTGCATGTCCTGGTACTCGGTGGGGTCGAGGAAGTTGGAGTGCGGATCGAGTGTGCGCAGCATGCCTGGAATCGCGCCCTGATAGTACGCCTTCTCCGAGGAGATGGGGTCGGCGTAATTCTGCTCCAGGAGCGAGTAGACGCTGGTAATCGCCTTGAAACTCTTGTCGAGATCGTCCTGCGGAGTGGCCGCGCGCGCCCGGATGCTGGGGCCATAAAGCGGCGCCAGCACGGTGCAAGCACCGACAATCAGGGCCACCTGAACAGAAGTCCGAATTTTCATGAATTACCCTCGGGCGGCAAACTAGCTTCCCTTAGCCTATATCATACCCGTTAGAACAGGGCTTTCCAAGCCACCCCGCCGGGGGCGCACACAGCTACCGCCAGTCACACTGTAGTAGACTCCGCGAACCCCCAAAACGGTTGCAAATTTGTGCCGGGTGAGTCTCGCATAATACAGTGGCGGCTCACTCCAACCCAACCACCGCTGTGCCAGGCGAAGCTCAATAGAATAGACTATCTGGACAGGCTGGAGGAGATCATGAATTTCCCGATTCGACGAAATGGATATTGCCGTGCCGTGAGCCTCGCGGTGCTTGGCGCGCTGCTGCTCGGGCACGGTCTAGTGCGCGCGCAAGGCACGCTAACCGATTATCGGCGCGGCCAGGCGCTTGCCGGAAGGTCGCAGGGCCTGGTGGTCGATGTTCCGGGCGCGGCCAACTGGATCGGCGAGACCGATCACTTCTGGTATACCCGGCCGGTAAAAGGCGGCACGGAATTCGTTCTGGTGGATGCCGCGGCGGCGACCAGGAAGCCGGCTTTCGATCACGAGAAGTTGGCCGCTGCCATCTCCTCGGCAAGCGGCAACAAATATACGGCGTTGACCCTGCCGTTTGCGCCTCCCGCGGGGGGACGCGGGGGCGCCGGGGGCCGCGGTGCGGGAGCGCCCACCACCAGCCCGTTGACCTTTATCGACGGGGAGCGCGGCATCCGCTTCGGCAGCGGCGGTTCCATGTGGACGTGCTCTCTGACCGATTACGCGTGCACCCAGGGCGGCACAATTCCCCAGGTGGCTCCGGGCGGCCGTGGAGGCCGCGGCGGCGGGCCTGGGTACAACGACGCGGGCGGCGACGCGGACGGCGACGCTGCCCCGCTGGCCAGCCCCGAAATGGTGGGCGGCGACCCGGTGGACGGGCTCGAGTACCAGCCACCACCGCCGCAACAGGGCGCCGCCGAACAGAGCGGCGGCTTGGGCCGCGGTCAAAGCGGGTGTGCGCCGCGCCCTCAAACTCAGCCCCAGGCGCAAGGTCAGGGCCGTGGAGGCCGCGGGGCCGCGGCGGCCGGCGGACAGGCTCCCGCCGAACCGCAAGTGTGCGGCTCTTTCGACGGCAAGTGGGACGCGCTCGTCGAGAACTTCAATGTGTTCCTCCGGCCGGCGGGTTCCACCCAGCGGCCCACCGCGCTCAGCTTGGATGGCTCGGAAGGCAACTACTACACCTTCCGCTCCATCGCCTGGTCGCCGGATTCCAAGAAGCTGGTGGCCTACCACACGCGCCCCGGCTACGACCGGCAGGTTCACTACATCGAATCCTCGCCCACCGATCAGCTTCAGCCGAAACACAGCTCGATCCTTTACCGCAAGCCGGGGGACGCGCTGGATATCGCCTGCCCGGCCCTCTTCGACGTGGCCACCAGGCAGGCGACGGAGATCGACCCGGCGCTGTTTCCCAATGCATACAACCTCACGCCGCCGGTCTGGTGGAAGGATGGCCGCCGTTTCACGTTCGAATACAATCAACGCGGCCACCAGGTTTACCGCGTGATCGAAGTGGATGCGCAAACCGGCAAGGCGCGCGCGCTGATCGACGAAGAGAGCCCGACCTTCATTTACTACAACACCTTGGCGGAGGGTCTCTCCGGGGGCCGCCGCTACCGCCGCGACGTGAATGACGGCAAGGAGATCGTCTGGGCCTCGGAGCGCGATGGGTGGGAGCATCTGTACCTCTATGACGGCGTCACCGGCAAGGTGAAGAACCAGATCACCAAGGGGAACTGGGTGGTGCGCATGGTCGATCGCGTGGATGAAGACAAGCGGCAGATCTGGTTCCAGGCGGGCGGCATGAACCCCGGGCAGGATCCCTACTTCACGCACTACTACCGGATCGATTTCGACGGCACCGGCTTGACCAAACTCACCGAAGCCGATGGCAACCACACCCTGACCTTCTCCTCGGACCGCAAGTATTACGTCGACGCGTGGTCGCGCGTGGATCTGCCGCCGGTGGCGCAACTGCGCCGCACCGAAGATCGGAAGGTGGTGCTGGAATTGGGCAAGGGCGACGCCACGGCATTGCTCGCCTCGGGTATCAAAATGCCGGAGGTATTCGTGGCCAAGGGTCGCGACGGCAAGACCGATATCTGGGGGACCATCGTGCGGCCCACCAATTTCGACCCGGCAAAAAAGTATCCCGTAATCGAGCAAATCTACGCGGGACCGCAGGGCTCTTTCGTACCCAAAACGTTCAGCGCGGTTTCGCCCACGCAGGCGCTGGCGGAGCTGGGATTCATCGTGGTGCAGATCGACGGCATGGGAACCAGCAACCGCTCGAAGGCCTTCCACGATGTCGCCTTCAAGAATTTGGGCGATGCCGGCTTCCCCGATCGCATCCTGTGGCACAAGGCGGTGGCGGCGAAATACCCGTCGTACGACATCAGCCGCGTGGGGATTTACGGGAACTCGGCGGGCGGGCAAAACGCGATGGGCGCGATGCTATTCCACCCGGAGTTCTACAAGGTGGCGGTCGCCAATAGCGGGTGCCACGACAACCGCATGGACAAAATCTGGTGGAACGAGCAGTGGATGGGCTGGCCGCTGGGCCCCCAGTACGCGGCATCGTCTAACGTGGACCATGCGTCCAAGCTGCAGGGCAAGGTGCTGTTGATCGCGGGCGAAATGGATAACAATGTGGACCCGGCCTCCACCCTGCAGGTGGTGGATGCATTGGTGAAGGCCAACAAACATTTCGATATGCTCTACATCCCGGGCCAGAACCACGGAGTCAACGTCCTGAGCACTCAGCACTACAGGGATGACTACTTCGTGCACCATTTGCTGGGCGTGGAGCCGCCGGATTGGAACTACGTGACGCTGGGCGCGGAGCCGGTGACGGCGGGAGGAAACTGATTCCGGCCGCGGCCGCGATCCGAGCCGCGACCGCGAGAAGCTGTGAAAAATCATTTAGGGCCGCCGATGAACGCCGATAAACGCCGATTAAAACAAGATGCTTATCGGCGTTCATCGGCGTTAATCGGCGGCCAATATCGTTTTCCGGAATTTTCGAGCATCCTCTCGCCCTCGGCGAGTATTATTTTTACAGCTTTTAAGGAAGCGCCCCGCAAGCCATTGATAACACTCAATTGACGAGAAACCCATAAGACGCCAATTCGACCGCAAACACGAGCAGACTTCCTCGCC
>JADGNT010000268.1 GCA_017883345.1 Candidatus Solibacter sp.
GAGACCCTTGACACGAAACGCGCGCCCGATTACAGATATAGGTACCTGAATATCTCGCGACAAAAGGAGACATCATGGCATTATCCCTCGAAGAGCAGGGCTTCGCGGACCGCACGATCGCGGCGCATGCCGGCCGGCCCGGCGCCCTGCTCGGCATCCTGGAGCGAGTCCAGGAACATCATCCGCATAAATACCTATCGCCGGAAATCCTGGAGTACGTGGCGGCCAAGACCGATGTCCCGCTCTCGCAACTGTATTCGGTGGTGACCTTTTACGCCCTATTCAACCTGGAGCCGCAGGGCGACCACACCATCTGCATCTGCCGTGGGACCGCCTGCCACACGCGCGGGTCGCGCAGCCTGCTGCAACGGTTGCGGTTCGAACTCGGGCTTCCCGAGGAGAGCGAGTACGGCGCGGACAAGCTCTGCATGACCACGCCCGACCGCAGATACTCCTTGCGCACGGTGGCCTGTTTCGGCCAGTGCGCGCTGGCTCCCGTGGTGGAAGTGGACCATGCCATTTTCGGGCACATGAACGAGCAGACGCTGCACCGTGAAGTGGAACACCTGAACAAGGAGAAGAAGAAGTGACCCGCATTCAGGATTTCGGCTCCTTCAATTCGGTGCGCGAAGCCGGGATGGCGAAACTGCTCCCCTCGCGGCCGCGCATCGGCGTGGGCATGGGGACGTGCGGCAAAGGCAACGGCGCGGAGGGCGTCTATCATGCGTTCGCCGAAGCCATCGGCCAGCAGGGCCGCGACGTTCGCCTGGCCTCGGTGGGGTGCTTCGGCTTCTGCGCGCAGGAACCGCTGGTCAACGTGCGCATTCCGGGCCGCCCGCTGGTGATTCTGCGCCGCGTGCAGGCCAGCGACGTTCCGCGCATCCTCGACGATCTGGCGGCGGGCTCCATTACCGACGGCCTCGCGCTCTGCAAGATCGAGGAGTGGGATCACCTGACCGCGCACATTCTCTACGGCCAGGGCTACCCCAACATCCCCTCCTGGCAGACCATTCCCTTCTTCAAACCGCAGAAGAAGATCGTGCTGCGCAATTGCGGCTTGATTTCGCCCGACGATATCGAGGAGTACATCGCCATCGGGGGCTACCAGGCGCTCTACAAAGTGTTGATCGACGCCAATCCGGAGGTGGTGATCGAGCAGATCAAGGCGGCCAAACTGCGCGGGCGCGGCGGCGCGGGCTTTCTGACGGGCCTCAAATGGGAATTCCTGCGGCGCGCCGTGTCCGACGCCAAGTACGTGATCTGCAATGCCGACGAAGGCGACCCCGGCGCGTACATGAACCGCAACGAGATCGAAAGCGATCCGCACTCGCTATTGGAAGGCATGATCATCGGCGGCTACGTGATGGGCGCCGCCGAGGGCATCGTCTATATCCGCGCCGAGTACCCGCTGGCGGTGCACCGCCTGACGCGCGCCATCGAACAGGCGCGGCAATCCGGCATTCTCGGCGAGAACTGCCTGGGACGCGGATTCCGCTTCGATATCCGGCTGGTGGAAGGCGCGGGCGCGTTCGTCTGCGGGGAAGAGACGGCGCTGATCGCGTCGCTGGAAGGCTACGCGGGACGCCCCCGGCCGCGGCCGCCGTTCCCGGCGCAGAAGGGACTCTACGACAAGCCCACCAACATCAACAACGTGGAGACCTGGTACAACGTCGCGCCCATCGTATCGAAAGGGCCGGCCTGGTTCAGCGAAATCGGCAGCACCAAGAGCGCCGGCACCAAGGTGTTCTCGCTGGTCGGCAAGATCAATAACACGGGCCTGGTGGAAATGCCGCTGGGCACGCCGCTGAAGACGTTCATCTACGACGTGGGCGAAGGCGGCAGCGATGGCAAGCACATCAAGGCCGTGCAGACCGGCGGCCCCTCCGGCGGATGCATCCCACAGGACATGTTCGATACTCCGGTGGACTATGAGACGCTGGCGCAGCTCGGCTCCATCATGGGCTCGGGCGGCATGGTGGTGATGGATGAAGACAACTGCATGGTGGATGTGGCGCGCTACTTCATCGAATTCACCCACTCCGAATCCTGCGGCAAGTGCATTCCGTGCCGCGTGGGGCTCGACCAATCGCTGCGCATTCTGAATGCGTTCACGCGCGGGCGCGCCACCGAAACCGATCTCGACCGGCTGGACGAGATGGCGCGCATGATCCGCGACACCTCGCTGTGCGGCCTGGGACAGACGGCGCCCAACCCGCTGTTGACCACGATGCGCCACTTCCGCCACGAGTTCCTGGACCACATCCGCGCCAAACGCTGCCGCGCGGGCGTGTGCGACGACCTGGCGCTGTCGCCGTGCGAAAACAGTTGCCCGCTGCACATGAACATCCCGCGCTTCCTGCAACTCTATAAGGAAGGGCGCATCGAGGAAGCGTTCGAAGCGGTGGTGATGGACAACCCGCTGCCCGCGTCCACCGGCCGGGTCTGCCAGCACCCCTGCGACAACCGCTGCCGGCGGCGCACGCTGGATTCGGCGGTCAACATCCGCGAGGTGCACCGCACGATCGCCGATTCCATCTACCAATCGGACCGCTTCGACGCGTTGGCCGCGCGCATTGTGGCGCGCAAACTGCCGCCCACGGATCGCAAGGTGGCGGTAGTGGGCGCCGGCCCCACTGGCCTCGCCGCGGCGTTCTACCTGGCGCTGCTGGGCCACGAGATCACGGTCTACGAATCCAACCCGGAGCCTGGGGGCATGCTGCGCTACGCGCTGCCGGAATACCGCCTGCCGCGCGCCGTGATCCGCCGCGAGGTGGAGTTGATCCGCCGCCTCGGGGTTGATTTCCGGTGCGGTATTGCCGTGGGCACCGACATCACACTCAACGATCTGGACAACCAGTACAACGCGGTATTCCTGGCGATCGGAACGTGGAAGGAAGCCTGGGTGTATCTGCCCGGCACCGAGTTGAAGGGTGTCATCCCCGCCCTGCTGTTCCTCGAAGCGGTGGCCAAGGAGGAGGCGGTGCGCCTGGGTCGCAAAGTGGCCGTGATTGGCGGGGGTAATGCGGCCATCGACTCAGCGCGCACCGCGCTCCGCATGGGCGCGGAGGTGACCGTCATCTACCGCCGCGAGCGCAAGGACATGCCGGCGATCCGCGAGGAGACCGATGCGGCGGAGGAGGAGGGCGCGAAGTTCCTCTTCCTGGCCACGCCGCACCGCATCGTGGGCGACGAGGAAGGCAACGTCAAGGGCATGGAAGTGGTCAAGACGCGCCTGGGTGAGTTCGACGCCTCGGGCCGGCGGAGGCCGGTGCCGACGGAAGAGATCCGCCGCCTGGAATGCGACACCGCGATCCTGGCGGTGGGCGAAGCCGTGGACCAGGATTTCCTGCGCGCCAGCGGCCTGCGGATCAAGGAGAACGGCACGCTGGAAGTGGACCGCTACACGCTCGAAACCAGCCGCGGAAAGTTCTACGCGGGCGGCGACCTGATCAGTGGCGCGAGCAACGTGAGCAACGCCATGGGCTACGGAAAGAAGGCCGCGCGCAAGATGGACCAGCGTCTGATGGGCACATATCGGTGGGACAAGATCGACCCCGGCTTTGCCTACAGCAACGCGCCTTCAGGGGACCCCAGCCCGAGCCAGCGCCATACCCTGGAAGAGCTGCCGGCGCGGGAGCGCGTGGAGAGTTTCGTGGAAGCCATGATCTCTCTGAGCGACGAAGAAACCCTGGATGAAGCCTCGCGATGTCTGCGGTGCGATATCAAGGACCATCACTAATATGCCGACCAAAACGCGAAGACACCTTCAACGCGGGGACGCGGTCACGGAAGAATGCCCCCAGGAACGGGGGCATGGCAGCCTGAAAGGCTACGCTACGGGCTGCGACGAAGAATCAACCGGAGAGAAAACGAGAGAGGCTGAACCCGGGGGAGAACTCCATGCCTGAAAACATTTCCATTCGAATCGACGGGGAGTACGTCCCCGCCCAGGACGGGCAGACCATCCTCGAAGTGGCCCGCGCGGGAAACAAATACATCCCGACGCTCTGCTGGCTGGCCGGCATTTCCTCGGTGGGCGCCTGCCGCCTATGCATCGTGGAGGTCTCCGGTGTGGGCCGGCTCTTGCCCGCCTGCACCACTCCGGTACAGGACGGCATGAGTGTCACCACCAACTCCGAGAAACTGACGCAGTACCGGAGGATTGCGATCGAGTTCCTTTTCAGCGAACGCAATCACCGGTGCGCCGTCTGCGTTTCCAACAACCATTGCGAATTGCAATCGATGGCGCAGCGCCTGGGGGTGACCAGCGTGCGCTATCCGTACGCGTACCCGAAGCTCGCGGTGGACTTGTCTCATCCGCGCTTTGTGCTGGACCACAACCGTTGCATCCTGTGCACGCGTTGCGTTCGGGTATGCACGGAGGTGGAAGGCGCGCACGTCTGGGACGTCAGTTCGCGCGGCATCCGCAGCATGATTGTCTGCGACATGAACCGCCCGTGGGCGCAATCCTCGAGTTGCACCAACTGCGGCAAGTGCGTGCAGGTCTGCCCCACCGGGGCGCTGGCGGAGAAGGGGTTCGCGGTGGACGAGATGGTGAAACAGGATCGCAACGTATCGCGCCTGACCGCCAGGCGGGGAGGTCATTCATGAAGAAGGTCCGGCTTGCCACGGTGTGGCTGGACGGCTGTTCCGGCTGCCACATGTCGCTGCTCGATATCGATGAAGCCATTGTGGCGATCGCCAAGCGGGTAGATGTGGTGTACGGCCCGCTGGTGGATGCGCAGGAGTTTCCCAAGGCGGTGGACGTGACGCTGATCGAAGGCGCGGTCAGTTCGCAGGACGATCTGGAGAAGGTGCACACCATCCGCCGGTGGAGCAAGCTGGTGGTGGCGCTGGGCGATTGCGCGGTGACGGGCAACGTGCCGGCGATGCGCAACTCGCACCCGGCGCGCAAAATGCTGGAGCGCATCTATGTGGAAGGCGCACAGGCAACCAAGGGAGTCCCCGTCGATGGAGTCCCCGCGCTCTTGCGCCAGGCCGTGCCGGTCCACGAAGTGATCAAGGTGGACCTGTATATCCCCGGCTGTCCTCCAACGCCCGCCGCGATCGCCTACGCGCTGGGAGAGTTGGTGGAGGGCCGCATGCCGGAACTGGCATCGAAAGTGAAATTCGGGTAGGAGCCATGCCATGAGAAAACTCGTCATCGACCCCGTCACGCGCATCGAAGGGCACGCCAAGATCGATATCTACCTGGACGATGCAGGGCACGTCACCGACACCCACTTTCACGTGACCCAGGTCCGCGGTTTCGAAAAGTTTACCGAAGGCCGGCCATATTATGAGATGCCTTCGATCACGGCGCGCATTTGCGGCATCTGCCCGGTGAGCCATCTGCTGGCGTCGGCCAAAGCCTGCGACGCGATCATGGCCGTGGCCCCGCCGCCCGCCGCGGTAAAACTGCGCGAGCTGATTCACTGCGCGCAGTTCGTACAGAGCCACGCTTTGAGCTTCTTCCACCTCTCCGCGCCCGACCTGCTGCTGGGCTTCGACAGCGATCCGGCGCACCGCAACATTTTCGGCCTGATCGACGAGAATCCGGAGATGGCGCGCGCCGGCGTGGCGCTGCGCAAGTTCGGCCAGGAGATCATACAGGGACTGGCGCAAGAGCGCGTGCATCCCTCGTGGATCGTCCCTGGCGGCGTCAATGCCCCGCTCGAAATTGCGGTGCGCGACCGCATCCTCGCCGGACTGCCGGCGGCGCGCGCGCTGGCCGAGCGCACGCTCGCGTTTTTCAAAACCGTACTCGATCGATTTGAGGAGGAGATCGCCAATTTCGGTTCCGCGCCCACGATGTACGCTGGGTTGGTGGACGCGGGCGGCGGCCTGCAATGGTACGACGGACTGCTGAAATTCCGCGATGCCGAGGGCGCCACGGTGGCCAGCGATATCCACGCGCGCGACTACGCCCAGTACATCGGCGAGGCCTCGCTGCGCGATTCCTACCTCAAGGCGCCTTACTACAAGCCCATCGGCTACCCCGGCGGCGTCTACCGGGTGGGCCCGCTGGCGCGGCTGAATGTGGTGGACATGTGCGGCACTCCGGTGGCCGATCGCGAACTGGCCGAGTTCCGCCAGCGCGCGGGCCCGATGGTCCACAGCGCGTTCCACTACCACTACGCGCGCCTGATCGAACTCGTGCACGGCTTAGAGAAGATCGAACTGCTGCTGGGGGATCCCGAGATCCTGAGCAAGCATGTGCGGTCGCGGGCGAGTGTGAACTCGCTCGAAGGCGTGGGGATGATCGAAGCGCCGCGCGGCGTGTTGCTGCATCACTATAAGGTGGATGAAGAGGGCGCCATCAAATGGGTGAACCTGATCGTGGCGACGGGTCACAATAACCTGGCGATCAACGCAAGCGTGAAGCAGGTGGCGCAGCACTTCATCGACGGCGAGCATTTCAAGGAAGGCATGTTGAATCGGGTGTCGGCGGTAGTGCGCGCATACGACCCGTGCCTGAGCTGCTCGACTCACGCCAACGGCATGCCGGCGCTGGAACTGGTGCTGCGGGGGCCGGACGGGCGGGTGATTTCGGTTAGTCACTGACTCCGGGAGTTCGTGGAATCTGAAGGATGAGATTCAACGCAGAGACGCAGAGAACGCAGAGATAAGCGCAGAGAACACACGGAACCAGCCGGATCGGTTTTCTGTTCGGTTTTCTCTGCGGCTTCCTCTGCGTTCTCTGCGTCTCTGCGTTGAAGAGAATTTCTCGAAGCGCGATGCTGTCCACGATTAGAATAGAGAATTGATTCCCCTTATCGAACTGGAAAACGTGACGGTACGGCGCGAGGAGCGGATTGCGCTGGACTGTGTCACGCTCTCGGTCGCTCAGGGCGAGCATCTG
>JADGNT010000269.1 GCA_017883345.1 Candidatus Solibacter sp.
CACGGGGAGCCCGTCGGGTGTGATCTGGCTGACCGGCGCGAGCACCACACCGTAACCGTGCGTATAGATGAAGGCCGGGTTGATCCAGTTGGCGCGCGCTGCCGGGAGTTGGCTGAGATCGAGTTCGCGCGGGGAGAGGAGCACCTGGCGGTACTGGCCGTCGATGGTGTAGCGGTCGACATCGGCATCATGGAAGACGTAATACGGGCGCAATGCCTGGATCTGCGTGACCGTGTCGTGGAAGGCGCGGGTGTCCCACAGGCGGACGTTGTCGAGGATCGGCTTGTGGGCGGCCGCGTCGATGGGGGCCTCGGGGTGGGCTTTGAACTCCACTTCCTTGAACTGCTGTTCGATGCCGAAGGCGCTGCGCGTGGCGTGGATGTGTCTCTGGATGTAGTCGCGCTGGAGCGAGATCTCGTTGGGCCGCACGTAGAGCATGCTCACCAGGCGGGGGGCGGCGAAATCCACCACCAGGGACAGCGCCATGAGGCCGGCGAGGAACCAGCGGCCCATCCAGACGAACCCGGCGGCGGCGATGCAGGCGAAGATGACCAGCCATTGCAGCGGAAGGCCGATGTTCTGATCGACGTAATCGATGCCCACGAGGAAGGTGCCGTGCTCGTTGTAGACCATTTCGTAGCGGCCCAGGTAGAACTTGAGGGCGAAGGCGAGCAGCAGGACCACGGCGGCGCCGCGCAGGAAGCGCGATTCCAAACCGCCTTCGAGTTGGAACAGGCGGGGGTCAAGTTCGCGGGCGTCGCGCAGGTCCGGCATCTTGTGGCGCAGTTGCCAGCCGCGGGCGGCCACCCAGTAAACCAGGATACAGACGATGATCACCGCCAGGAAATAGCCGCGCAGCAGCGAGTAGAACGGAAGATCGAAGAGATAGAAGGAGAGCGGTTGATTGAAGACGGCGTCGTGCCAGGCGGTGGTGGCGGCAGGCAGACCGCGCGAGCCGGCGAAGCGGACCACGGTCCAATTGTCGATGGCGCCGGCGGCGATGAACCAGCCGAGGGCAAGCAGCGCGAGGGTGGAGACTCTCGCGTAGAGCCGGTGCTCGCCGAGACGGGCACCGGCGAACTTGAGAGCGCGCGCGTGGGAGATCCACAGCGCGGCGAACGCCAGCAGCGTCGCGGCGGCGACGGGAGCGATGCTGTAATACAGCATGCTGAGCCAGGTGTTGAACTGGCCCAGTTCCTTCCACCATTCGATCTCGATGGCGTAGCCGGAAAACGAGCGCACGCCGAACAAGAGGAACAGCAAAAGAACCAGGAGTGTAACGCGGGTCGCGGGCGAACGGCGGCCGGAAGAAATTTCATACCGGGGCATTTCTTGAGGGTAGCACCGGGCCAAAGCGCCCGCTGGGTATGGCGCTTCACAAATACGGGCTTGTGTTGCGAGGCGGGGTACCCTCTGGGTCCGGCTGGCAGGCGGACCCAGAGGGTACCCCGCCTGCCCCACCATCCGGCAGAGTTTACATCCGGTTTACGCAACGTACGGGATCGTGCATCGTCCATCCGGGCAGAAGCCGGAGGGCGGCATGAAGTGGTTACTCATCGGAATGCTTACTGCAATCCGCGCGGCGGCACAGACGCCGGCGGAGACGGCGCAAAGTTTGAACACGCAGGGAAACCGGGTGGCGGAGAGCGGCAACAACCCCGAGGCGCAACGGCTATACAGGGAGGCGATCCAGATCTGGCGATCGCTGGGACCCGAGTACCAAGCGCACACGGCGGGGACGCTGCTCAACCTCGCGGTGGCCATGGCCGACGACGGGCAACGGCTGGCGGCGGTCAAGATCTCCGAGGAAGCCCTGGCCCTGCACCGGCGCACGTTGGGCGCCACGCATCACCGCACGGTGGCCAACATGAATCTGCTGGCCAGCAATTATCTGATGCTGGGAGATCCCGACCGCGCGGAGGCGCTCCTCCGGGAGGCGCTACCCATTGAGCGCGAGCTTTATCCCCGCGACATACAGACAGCGCGTACGCTGGAAGGGTTGGCGTACGGCCTGGTGCGGCGGCGCCAGGCGCGGGAAGCGCTGCCGCTGGCGGAAGAGGCGCTGGGCATCGCGATCCAGTGCGCCGGGGAGGACGGCATGGAAGCGGCGCTGGCGTATTCCAGCGTCGCGGAGGTGCACCGCGCGATGGGGTCGGGAGAACGGGCGCTACCTTTGTACCGCAAAGCGCGAGCCTTGTACCAGAAAGCACTGGGGCCCGATCATCCCAGGGTGGCTTCCATCCTGAGCCAGGAGGGACTGATCCTGATGCAGGACGGCAAACTCGCGTTGGCCGGGGAAGCGATGGCGCAGGCGGTGAAGTCGCTGAAGACGGCGTGTCCGGGGTGCTTGACGGAACTGTCGATCGCGGAGAGCAATCTGGGGCTGCTGCGGTTGCAGCAAAAACGCTATCGCGAGGCGGACGAGGCGTTGACCAGTGCGGTGGAACTGCGTGAGAAATTCTCCGCGAAACTCGGGCCGGAACTGGCCGATGCGCTGCAAACCCTGGCCATCGCCCGCGAGAAGCTGCGTTTATTCGATGACGCGGCCCGGCTGAACACCCGCGCGGAAATGATTCGCGGCTACCGGTAACCCACCGCGCGCGTGGGTCGTCTTCCAGTCAACCGGTTTGCCCCCAGATCCAACGTCCTGCTACACTTAAGGCTCAATCTTAAAGCCGAGGATAATCATTGAAGATCCGCTTCTTCCTGTGTACCGCCATTTTTAGCTTGAGCGTCGTCGCCGACCCCTTGACGGTGCCGGTGGATACGATTGTTGAAAATTACTGCACCGCTTCTCAAGCCCAGGCTGAGACGGTGCGCGGCGCGTCGATGGATGTCGAGATCGACGCCTCGCTTCCCAAGCTGAAGAAGCACGGCCGGTTGCACGCCTTGCGGCGCATTTCGCCGCTCGGTCTCATCCGGTACGAACGCGCCCAGTTCGAAGGCGACGGGATCGTCAACAAGGAGATCATCTCGCGGTACCTCACCGCCGAGGTGGAGGCCCAGAAAGAGCAGGCGCCAGAGATCGCCGTTACCCCGCGCAACTACAAGTTCAAGTATAAGGGCACGAAGCGGACTGCCGGGCGGGACGTGCACGTTTTCGAAGTCAGTCCCAAGGAGAAGCGCGAAGGCCTGTTCAAGGGTGAAGTCTGGATTGACGCGCGCACGTTTCTCAAGGTGCAGGAGTCGGGCTACCTGGTGAAGAATCCCTCCATCTTCCTCAAGAAGGTGGCATTCATAAGGAAGTACGAAATCCGTGACGGGATCTCGGTGCCGCGGCAGGTGCAGAGCGTTGCGGACGTGCGGTTCGTCGGCAAAGCTGAGTTGACCATCGACTTCAGCAACTTTTCCATCGACGCTCTGAATCACGGGTCGGCCGCCGAAGTTGACGGCCAGTAGACGCGCCCGCCAGTCCACGGGAGATTGCATGAGAACACTGTTTCTGAATCCGCCGTCTTTTGAAGGTTTCGACGGCGGCGCCAGCTCGCGCTGGCCGGCATCGCGTGAAATCGAGTCGTACTGGTATCCGGTGTGGCTCTGCTATCCGGCGGGAATGCTTCCCGACAGCAAGGTTGTGGACGCGCCGCCGCACAAGATCTCGATTGAACAGACCGTCGAGATGGGCAAGGACTTCGAACTGCTGGTGCTCTATACATCGACTCCGGGTTTTCACGTCGACGTGAAAATGGCGGAGATGATGAAGGACGTCAACCCGAAATTGAAGGTAGCGTTCGTGGGGCCGCCGGTGACCACCGAACCGGACAAGACCCTGCTGGGCACCAAGGCGATCGATTTCGTGGTGCGCCGCGAGTTCGACCACCAAATTGTCGACTACGCCAACGGCAAGCCCCTGGAAGAACTGCCCGGCGTAAGTTTCCGCCGGAACGGGCAGATCGTCAACAATCCGGAAGGGCCGGCCATCGAAGATCTGGATTCGCTGCCCTGGGTGACCAAGGTCTACAAGCGCGATCTCGACATCACGCGCTACAACGTCCCCTTCCTGTTGAACCCGTTTGTTTCGCTGTACACCTCGCGCGGCTGCCCGGCGCTGTGCACGTTCTGCCTGTGGCCGCAGACGCACTCCGGCCACCGCTGGCGGTTGCGGTCGAGCGACGACGTGGCCAATGAAGTGCGCTACGCGCTGGAACAGTTCCCGCGGATGAAGGAGATCTTCTTCGACGACGACACCTTCAATTACCGCAAGGAGCGCACCATCGAGCTCTCGAAGAAGCTCAAGCCGCTCAACTTCACCTGGTCCTGCACGTCGCGCGTGACCACCGATTACGACACCCTGAAGGCCATGAAGGAAGCCGGCTGCCGGCTGCTCATCGTGGGCTACGAATCGGGCGACCCGCAGATTCTCAAGAACATCAAGAAAGGCGCCACGGTGGACATGGCGCAGCGCTTCACGGCGAACTGCAAGAAACTCGGCCTGCTGGTCCACGGCGATTTCATCATCGGGCTGCCGGGCGAGACGCGCGAGAGCATCCGCCGCACCATCGATTTCGCCAAGAAGCTGGATACGGAAACCATCCAGGTTTCGATCGCGCATCCTTACCCCGGCACCGAGTTTTACGATTACGTCAAGAAGAACGGGCTGATCACCATCGATTCGATGACCGATGACACCGGACACCAGTTGCCCAACGTGGTGTACCCCGGTCTGGACCGCGGCGAACTGGTGGATTTCGTGGAGCGCTTCTACGGCGAGTATTTCTTCCGCCCGCGCGTGGTGTGGCGCATCGTCCGGAAGGCCATCTTCAACAACGACGAGCGCCGCCGGCTCACCAAGGAAGCCCGCGAGTACATGGCGCTGCGCACCAAGCGGAAGAAGTTCGTGGCGGAACAAAAGGCTGCCAAGGCCGCGCCCCTTCCCGCCAATTCCGGCGATTAGCGCACGGCGCATGACGTCCGAAACGGCACGCCTCCGGCTCAAGACCTGGATCTGTACGGTGATCGTGGTCTTCTCCAATCCGTTCGGCGATTTCTTCCTGAAGCGCGGCCTGCCTGCGTCGGCGCACCTCTCCTCCCCGCTGGACTACATCGTGGCGCTGTTCCAACCCTGGGTCGCGCTCGGCGTGCTGCTGCTGATTGTCTGGCAACTGTCGCGCATGGCCCTGTTGAGCTGGGCGGACCTGAGCTACGTGCTGCCGGTGACCAGCGTGGGCTACGTGGTGGTGGCGCTGATTGGCAAGGTGCTGCTCCACGAAGCGATTACGGGCAGGCGCTGGGCCGGGATCGTCCTCATCATGGCCGGTGTGGCCCTGGTGAGCGGCAGCGCTCCTTCCACCGTTGCCCCTGCGGCGGAACCCGCCGGAGGCTCCCAATGATATGGGTGCTGGTGGCGGTGATGGTGGGTGCGACCACGGCTGGCGAAGTCATGCAGGCGGCGGGCATGCGGCGCCACGGCGAGATTCGCGACTTTCGTCCCGGGGCCATCGGCCGCGCGTTGGCCGTGCTGGCGCGCAACCGCTTCGTTATCGGGGGGGTGGCCGCCATGGCGATTTCGTTTTTCGCATTGATGAAGCTGCTCTCCATGACGGATCTCAGCTTCGCGGTGCCGGTCTCGGCGGTCACCTACGCGATGGAGACGGTGCTGGCGAAATACCTTCTCAAAGAGCGGGTCAACGGGCTGCGCTGGACGGGCGCGGCGCTGGTGATCTGCGGGGTGATACTGGTATCCCTGTGATCTGGCTGGCCATCCCGGCGATTGCGGCGGCGGCGTACTACGGCCTCGTGATGATCGCCGCGGCGCGCTGGCGGCCGGCGCGCGGGGCGTCTCGTGACAACCCCCTGCCGCCACTCTCCATTCTCAAACCGATTCACGGACGCGACCCGCGCTTCTACGAAGCCATCCTGTCGCATGCCGCGCAGGACTATCCCGAGTTTGAAATCCTCTTCGGGACGACCACTCCCGATGATCCGGCGCTACAGGACATCGTGCGCCTGCAGCGCGAGTTTCCCGGATTGCGCATCGAGATCGCGATCGTTTCCACGACGGTGCCCAATGCCAAGGTCGGGGTGTTGGCGGAACTCGCGCGGCGGGCGCGGCACTCCGTCTTGCTGGTGAACGATAGCGATATCGTGGTGGAACCGGGGTATCTGCGCGCGGTGACGGCGCCGCTGGAGGATCCCGGGGTCGGAGTGGTGACGTGCCTGTACCGCGCGGGGGCGGACTCGTGGGCGTCGCGTTTTGAGGCGCTGGGCATCGCCACCGAGTTCGCGCCCAGCGTCCTGGTGGCCCGCCTGCTTGGTGTGGCGGAGTTCGCCCTGGGCTCCACCATGGTGTTCCGCGCCGCGGTCCTGGAGCGCATCGGCGGCTTCGGGACAATCGCCAATTACCTGGCCGACGATTACCAGTTGGGGCGCCGCATCGCGCAACTCGGATACCGCATCGAGTTCGCGCCGGTGGTGGTGGAGACGGACCTGGGCGGCGGATCGTGGGCGCAGACCTGGCGGCACCAGTTGCGCTGGTCGCGCACCATCCGCGTGTCGCGGTCCGCGGGATATTACGGCTACGTGGTGACCCACGCCACGCTGTGGGGCCTGGTGGCGCTCGGGGCGCACCAATGGCAGGCTGGCGTGGCGGCGCTGGCGGTGCGCGTCGTAGCGGGCGTCTGGGTGGGCGCGGGGATTCTCGGCGACCGCAAGGTGCTGCGCGATTTCTGGCTGATTCCGCTGCGCGACCTGTTCGGCTTTGCGGTGTGGGCGGCGGGCATTTTCGGCAACACCGTGCAGTGGCGCGACCGCCAACTTAAACTGCGCCCCGATGGCCGTATCTTCGATGGAGCGCGCCCCCGGGACTGACAAGACTGGCATGGATTTCCGGCGCATTTTGCCGGAAATTCGCTGTCAG
>JADGNT010000005.1 GCA_017883345.1 Candidatus Solibacter sp.
GGGAAGAACGCGTCTTCGACGCTGGTGCTATTGCCGAACCGGTCGGGGAACAGGTTGACGTTCAGATTGTGCGCTTGCCAGACGTTCAGAAACGATGCGGTGAGAAACAGCCGGCGCGTAATGTCGCTCTGCACCGCGGCGTGGGCGGATACGAAGTGGCTGCCGGCCACGGCGTTTTGGAGCAGCGCGCCCGTGCCATCTTCGGTGCGCGAGGCCCAGGTGCGGGCGCTGCCGCCGGCCAGATCGAAGCTGAGCGTGGTACTCCGGGTGAGCGCGTAGCCGAGGCCGGCCGCAACCGTTCCGCGTTGCGCGCGGTCGCGTTCGTGGGAATCCACCGTGGCGATGCGGTTCATGCCGTCGAGCAGCGAAATGCCGAGCCACGCCGCGGCAAAACCATAGGAAAGGCGCGGGGTTGCGAGGCCGCGCAGGCGCAGCCCGAACTCCGAGGAGTGGCCCGCGGTGCGCGTAGCGTTCAAGCCTAACGGGAAACCGTTGAGGGTGTGAGAAACATCGGAATCGTCGGCGCGGATAAAGGCATACCGGTAGAACAGGCCCAGCTTTACGCTTCGCGAAAGGTCCCGCGAGAAGCCCGCGGTGAGCCGCGTCTGTGAAATGTCGCTGCCAGATTGGCTGCGTTCCTCGGCCAGGCGGCCGGGTCCCATGGCTTCGCTGGACACGCTGGAGATACCACCAGTTCCCTTCAAAGACGCCAATTCCACACCGAAGCTGTTGGCGCCAAAGCGCCGCGCCACCACCAAAGCGCCGGAGTAGAACGTGCCGCTGGAACTGCCGCTGGTCTGGGCCGAGGACTCCGGATTGTGCTCCAGGGTGCCGGGCTGGTAATTCGGCGTCGCCGTCAGCGTGGTGTTGCCCACGCGCGACACCGCGGCGCTGCCGCCGAAGGTGAATCCGCCGGCGGGCGCGAAGAAGGAAACTTGCGGCGAGACGCTGTAATCGCTGGGCAGGCTGCCGCCCGGACCGAAGGCGGACTGGTATTCCTGAAGAGTACGCGCGCCGCGGAACGTCGGCAGGATGAAGACGCGCCCCTCGGCACGGCGGAATTCGGTGGCGTAGGCGGGGTTCTCCAGGCTGTCCAGGTGGGCTTCGGGAAAGGCGTTGAAGCGAAACAGAAACGGCACTTGAGCGATATCGGCCAGGCCCGCGAGATAACGGTCGTAGGTGCTGGCGGTAGCGCGCGGCGTATCGTCGCGATCGCGTTCGCCGTGCGGTGGTACCGCGGCAACGGCTTGCGGAGTGGGCGCTGGAGGCGGGGGCGGAGCGCCCGGACTGGGCGGTTGCGGGCCGTCTGAGTGCCCTTCCGGCGCGCGGGCAGCGGCCTGTTGGACCGGTTTAGCCCGATCCGGTTGGCCGTTGCGGTCAGCCGCGTCGCGGTTACCCGGTTGCGCCGGGTTGGCGCCTATGAGATGGAAATCCTGACCCGCCTGTACCAACACGCCGCGGCCCGCTTCGATCAGTACACGGCGTTCCGGATTGGTGAGGCTGACCACTTCCACCGCGCCTTCGAAAACCACCACCTGGGTGGTGCCCTCGGCGTCCACCTCGATGCTGAATTCGGTGCCGCGGACCGCGATCGAGGCGGTGGGGCTGTTCATCCGGTAGGGATTCGGCTTGCCGGCGAAGTGGTTGATCCTGACCCGCACCATGCCCAGCGTGATGCCGAAAAGCTCGCGCAGGGAGGCCGCCGCCCGGTAGTCCTTCAGCGTCACGATGGACTCGGGCGAGACCACCACCATGCTGCCGTCGCTGAGATCGATCACCACGCGCCCGCCGCCGCGCGTATCGATGCGGTCGCCGGGGTTCAGGATATAGCCGGCGGTCAGCGCCAGGGGCGCCAGGCCGGGCGTCAGCAGGACTGCCTGGCCGGTCACGCCGGCGGCGCGGGCGACCACCGGCGTGGATTGGGCGTGCAAAGAGAAAGCGCTGAGTAGCGCGCAGGTGAACGCGACCATCGGGGCTGGGCATCCATACGGGACGCCCCACTTCCGCTCTCTCACGCGATATCCATGTGCCTTTCCGTGGATTCCTCCTCCGTCTCCAGTTCGGCCTCGCCTTCGGGGTCTGCCGCCCCGTGCAACTGATAGCGGGCGATCAGCCGCTGGATGGTCCGGCGGTCAAGATCAAGGACGGCGGCCGCGCGGCGGCGGTTCCAGCCGGTCTCTTCCAGGATAAGCTGCAAATAGCGGCGCTGCAGTTCCTCCATGTTGGGACGGTCGGCGATGAGACGCAGTTCGGGACGTTCCGCCACGGCGGTTTTAGCGCGGCGGGCGCCGATTTCGGGCGGCAGGCAATCGATGGTCACCAAACCGCCGGAGGAGAGGGCCACGGCGCGGCGCAGAGCGTTTTCCAGTTCGCGCACGTTGCCCGGGAAGGTGTGCGCGGCCAGCGCCTCGGCGGCTTCCCGGGTGAGATGCAGCGGGGGACCGGCGGCGTCGCGGAAGCTCTTAAGGAAGTGACCGGTGAGCAGTTCCACGTCGCCGATGCGGCCGCGCAAAGGGGGCAGTTCGATGCTGAGCACGCTCAACCGGTAATACAGGTCGGCGCGGAAACTGCCGGCCGCCACGAGATCGCGCAGCGGAGCGTTGCTGGCGCCGATCACGCGCACGTTCATGCGGCGCGATTGCGTGGAGCCCACGCGGCGCACTTCGCCGCTCTGCAACACGCGCAGCAGGCTGGCCTGAAACGCGGGGCTGGTGGAGGCCAGCTCGTCCAGGAAGAGCGTGCCGCCATCGGCGGCTTCAAAGAGTCCCGCGCGTTCCGCGGTGGCGCCCGTAAAGGCGCCGCGCGTGTGTCCGAAGAGTTCGGCTTCGAGCAGGGTGTCGGTGAGGCCGGAGCAGTTGACGCTGAGGAACGGACGCGAGCGGCGCGAGCTGAAGTCGTGGATGGCGCGCGCCACGAGTTCCTTCCCGGTGCCGGATTCTCCCAGGATGAGTACCGCGGCTTCGGTCCGGGCGGCCTGTGCGATCAACTTGTAAACCACGATCATGGGGGCGCTGCGGCCCACCAGGCCAGCCTGCGTGAGTTCGAGATCCGGTGCGGAGACGGGAACGGCGTCGGCTTCGCGGCGCGCCTCCAACAGGCGGCGCAGCAAGTCCACCACGGCGGAGATATCGAAGGGCTTGCCGATGAAATCGCTGGCGCCGCGGGTGACCGCTTCCACGGCCACTTGCAGGGAACCCTGAGCGGTCATCAGGACGATGGGCAGGTTCGGGTCCACCGCGCGCAGCGCATCCACCAGCTCCAGGCCGCCCAGATCGGGCATGTAGATATCGCTTAGCACGGCATCGAACCTGCCGGCGGAGGCGGCCTCCAGGGCCTCGCGCCCGTTGCGCGCGCTGGTCACGCGAAAACCGTTCAGGGTGAGGCCGGTTTCAAGCATCAGGCGAATCGAGCGCTCGTCGTCGGCGATCAGAATATGAGACTGATTGGACATGTTATGACTCCTGGCGGCCGCGAACATGCCCCCACGAATGGGGCCGGCCCAGAGGGCACCCCAGCCTAAAAGGCTGCTCTACGAAGGCGATCGGAATATGAGACTGAATGGACATGTTATGACTCCTTGCGGGGAATCCGCAGGGTGAAGGTGGAACCTTGATTGACTTCGCTCCTGACAGTGACCGAGCCGTGATGCAGTTCGGCGATTTCGCGAACCAGCGCCAGGCCGAGACCGGTGCCCGGCACACCGGCGTCCTGCACGCGCGGAACGCGGTAAAACTTTTCGAATACGCGCTTGAGATCGGCCTCGGGAATGCCGTATCCGTGGTCGGCCACCTCGAGAGCGACATACTCTTCCTCGGCGCGCGCCGAGAGGGTGACGGCGGTCGCGTCGGGGCTATACTTGATGGCGTTGGAGACCAGATTCTCGACGGCGCGCGAAAGCAGGTCGGCATCGGCGAGAAATGGCGGCAGATCGGCCGGGAAGTTGCCCGCCAGGCTGATTTGGCGCTGCGCGGCCACCGGTTCGAGCAGGATCAGGATGCGTTCGAGTAGGCTCTCCGCACGCACCGGCGAGAGCCGCATGGCGGTGGCGCCGCTCTCCAGGCGCGTGATGTCGAGGTACCCCGCGATCATGCGGGTAAGGCGCTTGACCTCATCGTTGATCGCCAGGTTCATCTCACGGCGGCGCACCGGTTCCACATCGTAGGCGGCCAGCAGTTCGGTCATGCCCTGGATGGCGGTCAGTGGGGTGCGCATTTCGTGGGAGACCAGCGAAATCACGTCGTTCTTGGTCTGCTGGAGTTCGTATTGCCGGGTGACGTCGGAAAGCGAAGCCACAATGCCGAGCACCGGGCCGTCGCCCTTTTCGTCGGCGGAGACGGCCGCCAGGCGGAGCGTGTATTGCAGCGTACGCAAGCCGCGGATGGCGATTTCGCGCTCGAAGTGGCCGCGTTCGGCTGCCAGTCGTGTGAGCGTTTCCGGGTCCACCGAACCGGGCAGGCGCTGGGTCAGGTTCTGCCCTACCAGGCCGCGCGCGGGCACGCCCAGAATCGCGCCGGCGCTGCGGTTGGCAAACGTGATCAGCCCCTCGGGATCGGCGATCAGCAGACCGTCCTCCACGGAGCGCAGCGCGAAGTTGACAAACTTGGCGCGATCCAGCAGGCGGGCGTTGAGATCGCTCAGAATGCGCGCTTTCCATTCCAGGCCCTTGGGAAGCCAGCCGCGTGAGAGAGAGACCGGACCGCCTTCCGCCCAATGGTAGGGGCCGGGAATGCCGGGGCCGGCGGGCGCCAGCAGATCGCCGGAGAGCGCCAGTTCCGCGATGTTGGCGTCCAGGCGCGCGCTGGCCACCAGGGATCGCCGCAACAGACCCAGCAGGCCGGCGCAGCCGAAGGCCACCAGGCACGCCACCATGGGAGGATAGAACAGCAGCTTGAGAAACGCCAGGTAGCTCGCCAGAACCACCAGCGCCGCCATTCCCACCAGCACGCCCAGTTGCTTCAGAAACTCCCGGCCGCCCTGCGCCCATTCGAGCAACAGGAGGGTCAGCAGCGCGACCGTGGCGCCCCAGAGAAACGCCGCCAGGTCGGAAGACTCGGTGTAGTACCGCGAGCTCAGAATGACGTGGATGGCATTGGCCAGCACTTCGACGCCCGGCATCAGCGCGCCGTGTTGATCGGCGCGGGCATCCGTGTAGCGCACGAACGGCGAGGCGACCCGATCACCCAGGGAGGCGGCGGTGGCGCCGATGAGGACGAACTTGCCGCGGAGTTTTTCGGCCGGCACGCGCCCGGCGACCACATCGGAGAGGCTGTAAGTGACCGGACCGAAGGAGCCCGCGGGGCCGATGTAGTCGATGGTCACGCGGCCGCCGTGCAACACTCGCGTGGATGCCGAGGGGATGATCGCGATTGCGGGCGGCGCCGTGTCGAGCCGGATCGTGCGCGCCCCCACCAGAAGCGCGTTTTGCTCATCGGTGATGCCTTCCTCGGGTGTGCCGTCGGCAATCCGCACGGCCTCCACCGGCATGGCACGGTAAGAGCGGCCGTTATCGTCTGCCAGGCGGATGGCCACCTGACGCACAGTGCCATCCAGTTCGGTCTGCGCGTTGACATGCCCCACGGCGGCGGCGGCGCGTTCGATGGCGGGCAGCGGCGGCAGCCAGCGCGACGGTCCGCCGTGCACCGGGGAATCGGTGAGTTGCGCGGCCACTACCACGTTCCCGGCGTGGCCGATGGAGCGCGCCAGGTTGTCGTCGTCTTCCTGCGTGGTGGGGTCGGTGAAGAGGACGTCGAGCGCGATCACCTTGGGGTGAGCCGCGGCCAGCGCGTCGATGGTGCGGGCGATCACCTGGCGCGACCACGGGAAGCGGCCGAAGCGCGCCATGCTGGGTTCGTCGATGGCCACGACCGCGATATCTTCGGGAACCGGCAGCGGGCCGCGGGCGCGCATCAGCCAGTCCCGGGTGTAGCGGCCGATGCCGGGCGCCTGCCAGTCCACCAGGATGCCGGCCGAAGCGGCGGCCACAACGATCGCCAGGCTCCAGGCGATCTTGGCGGCTCGTGTTCGGGTGGTCAACATTAAGTAACTTTCAGCTTATCTCTATATGTGAAGTCCGGTATTTTGGACGGAAGCGTACTTCTTCTGGTCTATACAATCGCACGCCGGTGGCCAGGTTGTGGGACATGTTAAGTGCTGTTAAATCAATCAAGTAAATCCGTTGGTGGTCCGCATGGTGGCAAGTTGCCGCACGTTAGAGAGAGCTAAGGAGACCCGCACGCCACCGGGAGGGGTAACATCCGCCTCCCGGGAAGCGCCCTATCGGACACTATGACCAAAAAGCTGCTTTTTGTAATGACGATTCTGCTGGCTGCATCCTTCGCGCTAATGGCGGCGGACGTTACCGGCAAGTGGACCTTTGAACAGCCCGGCCGCGGTGGTAACCCCGGTCGTCCCGTGACCATCACCCTGAAGGCCGATGGCAGCACATTGACCGGCACAATGCCCGCGGGCGGCCGCGGCGGCGCCGGCGACCCGATCGCGATTAGCGACGGCAAGATCGATGGCAACAACATCTCCTTCACCGTAAAGCGCGACATGAACGGCACGACCGTGGTGACCAAATACGATGGCGTGGTCAACGGCGACGAACTGAAGCTGAAGATCACCCGCAACGGTCAGGATGGCACGCCGGTTACGACCGACGTGGTCGCGAAGCGTTCCGCCACCTAGATCGGTTCGACATTCCTGCGGAGCAGGATTTGAGGCGGCCTGCCCGGCACGGGCAGGCCGCCTTTTGTGTTTTCCGAGAGCCTGGGAGCGGATCTGGTATTTCGAGGCGATCGCTCCCGACCCAGAGGGTACCCCGGTCGCGGCTCTGATTGGCGCATCGCGGCTCCGTCAGAGCCGCGACCCTAAGAACGTGAGAAGAAAACAATCAGCCGCCGATGAACGCCGATGAACAACCCGGGGACAACAACCCGAACCCGGGGACAGACGGAACGTTTTCTAGTTTCAGACAAAACCCGGGGACAGACGGGATGTTCTCTAGTTTCAACGACGCGAAACCGGGAAACCCGGTGACAGACGGAACGTTCCCTAGTTTCAACGACGCGAAACCGGAAAACGTTCCGTCTGTCCCCGGGTTAGAAGGCGCGGGCGTATTGCAACGGAGGCGCCGGCTTCCCGCCCAAGGCGCTGGCCGCATGCAGCGGGAAGTAGGGATCGCGCAGGAATTCGCGCCCCAGCAGAATCAGGTCGGCCTGCCCGTGGCGCACGATATCGTCGGCCTGCCGCGGCGTGGTGATCAAGCCGACGGCACCGGTACGCATCTGCGTCTCGCGCCGGATGCGCTCGGCAAACCGGACCTGATATCCGGGCCCAAACGGGATCTCCGCATCTGGCGCACTGCCGCCGGACGAGCAATCCACCAGATCGACACCCAATGTCTGGAGGCGGCGCACCAGGTACACGGAGTCATCGGCGGTCCAGCCGCCCGGAACCCAATCGGTGGCGGAAATCCGAAAGAACAGCGGCAGGCGCGCGGGCCACACGGCGCGCACCGCTTCGGTCACTTCCGACGCAAAACGCAGCCGGTTGTCCAGCGTGCCGCCGTATTCGTCGGTGCGCCGATTGCTCAGCGGCGAGAGAAACTGGTGGATCAGATAGCCGTGCGCGCCATGGATCTCGACCAAGTCGAATCCCGCCTGAAGGGCTCGCGCCGCGGCATCGCGGAAGCCATCGGCCAGCGCGTGAATTTCGGCTTTGGAGAGCGCGTGCGGCGCAGGGTCTCCGGCGCGGAACGGCACGGCGCTGGGGGCCACGGATTGCCAGCCGCCTTCGGCCTCGGGCAGCAAACCACCGCTGCCTTCCCCCGGCCGCCGGGTGCTGGCCTTGCGGCCGGCGTGCGCCAGTTGGATGCCCGCCGCCGCGCCCTGGCTGTGGAGGAAGCGCGTGATGCGGGCCAGAAACTCGATGTGCTCGGGGTTCCAGATGCCCATGTCGGCCGGCGAGATGCGCCCACGGGGTGCAACCGCAGTGGCCTCCAGGCAAACCAGCCCGGCGCCGCCCACCGCGCGGCTGCCCAGATGCACCAGATGCCAATCGTTGGCGAACCCGTCTTCGGAGGAGTACTGGCACATGGGCGAAACCGCGATCCGGTTGCGCAGGGTAATCTCGCGGATAGCGAGCGGCGTCATCAAATGCGGCGAGGGAAGGGAACTCATATTCTTAGTATGGAGCAGTCACTTGACTTCGAGGGCATCCAGATCCACGAACTTGCCGGTGGCGCCGGCGCGGCTCTCGCCGGTGACGCGAATCACCAGGAGATGCCTGCCGCCGCCCAGGCCCGCGAACCGGACGGAACTCCGCCACTGGGGATCCACGGAGTACAGGTCGATGCGGCCCTTGCCGTCACCATCGATGGTGACGGCCGCGATGCCGCGGTTGGCCGCCTTGGTGAAGACATAGGTCAACTCGCTGCCTTCAAATGCGAACCGGATCTCGGCGCCTGGGATATCGGTGTAGCTGACGGTGTGCTGGAAGGCTTGCTCGAACCCGCCGCTTCTCTCCCAATCGCCAAGCAGCAGGATCGCCGGATCGAAATCGTCGTAGGTGCCGGGTTTGGCGGTCAGAACCGAATCCGCCGGCAGCGGCGTCGCGGCCGTCCGGCATACGGGCTCCAGGCGGGCCACAAAGAACTCGTCGAACGCGTATTCCGCGATGGTGCACTGATCGAGCAACTCGCGCAATGCCAGCGGGCGCGCGTAACTGCTGGCGGTGGGCTTGCGCGCGATCAGGTAGCGCACCTTCCATTGGTCCAGCAAGCCGCGGATGCCCTGCACGCCTTCAGCGTGCAGGATCTGGTCCATGATGTTGTACTGATGCCAGTGGTTTTCGTAGACCTCGCCGCCCAGCCCGGCGATGTAGCTGTCCTGGGTGAGCAGCACGGCGGCTTGCGGATGGGCGCGGTTGAACCAGGCGATCACGTTGCGGATCGGCGCGGTCTGGCCAATGTAGACTTCCCGCTGGCCCGGGGTGAACGGTCCGTAGAGATCCTTGTGCTGATAGCTGGAGGCGGGCAGAAAATACACGTTGATGGCGGCGCAGGCAATGGCAAACGCCAGGAGGGCGCGCGACAGCACGCGCCGATGGGCTGCCGCCCACCCGAGCAACGCCGCAAACGGCACGAACAGCAAGGGCAGCGCGGGGTAGAGATAGCGCGCGTTGGGCTCCGCAGTGAGGGTCAGCAGAATCGCGGTGATCGAGACCACGGCCGCGCCCACCGCCGGGCGGCGCGGCGACACCAAGAGCGCCAGAAGGGCGAGCGGCGCCAGCACGAGGTACTGAAAACCAAACGAGCCGGCCTGCCCTTCATAGTGGCGATTGGTGCGGAAAGTGAGGTCGTACGGCGTGCTCCAGGTGAGAGGGTCGCGGAAGCGGAGGTCTCGAAACTCGGCCTTGGGATCGAGTTGCCGCGAGTGAAACCTGTCGTTGCCAAACGGGAAGAGGGGATTGCCGGTCTTGAGCCACGCGATGCCGTAGGGCGGAGCCGCCGCCAGCAGCAGGAGTCCGAGGGCGAGTCCCCAGCGGGCGCCGCTCTGCTTCCGGTGGCGCCAAATTTCGACGGCGGCGCAGACGAGTGCGGGCACGAGGAAGGCAATGGCGCCGAATTTGGTCGCCATGGCGGTGCCGCCGAGCGCCGCCGCCAGGTAGAGAAAACGGCGTTCCCCGGACTCGCCGAAGCGCCAGAGCGCCGTCATCATGCCCAACAGAAACGCGGTCAGCAGATTCTCCACGAACAGCGAGCCGGTGACCAGTTGCACCATCGGCGTGGTGGCGAAGAGGGTCACCAGCAGCCACGCTACGCCGGGCGAAACCGAGCGGCGCACCGCCGCGTGGAGCAGGCCGAGCAGCACCAGCAGAATCGCGAAGTTCAGCAGACGCGCGGCCATCTCGCCGCCCAGCAGGTAGACCATCGAATAGGTGAAATCCGCGCCCATGGGCATGACCGCCCAGAGAATTCGTCCGGGGTCGAAGGTCATCACGTGATGGGCCGCGAGGTTCGCCGGAATTGCCAGGTGCATGGAAAGGCCGTCCGCGCTGGCCTCGGGCTTGAGCATGGCGAACCAATGAGTGGTCAGCACAAAGAGGAACGCCGCGCATCCCAGGCGCTCGCCCCAGGAGCGCAGTGGAACGGCCGCAGGCAGACGCAGGCAAGCGGGAAACTCGCGGCGGACACGCGGCAGATCCGCCAGGATGGGGAGCGCCAGGACGAGCTCGTACACCCACGCGTAATTTACCGGCAGGCGCGCCGCAAACGGCATGAGGAAGATGTAGATGGACATGCCGAGCAGGATGGAGAGCAGGTGGGGCGGACCCCCGGTCCTGGGGTCCCCTCTGGGGACGACGCCCCCGTCGGCCAAAAGCGGGTCCAGGGGGACCCGCGCGGACCAGGGGGTCCGCCCCACCAGTTTGGCAGGGACCAGGCAGGTTACCAGACCGCCGAGCGACCATGCGGAAATCAGGAAGAAAACCACCGCCAGCAAGGCGGCCGGGCCGATGGCAATCGCAGTCAACACCACCAGCAGGGCTGAGGCGAGGCCGGCAAAAATCCACGGCGCCAGAATCAGCAGCGCTGTGGCGGCGGCCAGGTAGAGCGCGGCGAATTGGGGCAGCCGCGCACGCCCCTGGGGATCCCAGATCTCCTGGGAAAACAGGTGGCTGGTGCGGAAGCCGTAGATTTCGAGCGCGACCAGCACCGCCAGCACCGCCAGAATCAACCAGGTGTAGAAGCGGCCTGTTGGCGCGCGCTCCCGGCGCCCGGCCTTGCCCTCGCCATTGCTTTCGGCGTTGCCCTCGGCATGGCGCTCGCTGCCGTGGAAGATGAACATGCGTTGCACGGCGAAATTTACGGCGAACAGCAGGGTCTCCACGAACAACTTGGCGGGCATCGCCGACACGCCCAGGCGCGTGGTGAAAAACTGAATCCCCAAATACGACGCCGTGCCGCTAGAGACCACGAGCAGCAGATACTTGGGCAGCAGCACCTGGTGGGCTTCCCTGGAGGCGAACACGCGGGCGCGCACCATCGTGTAGTTGAAGACCACGGAGCCCAGGCGCGCTACGACCTGGGCACCCAGGATGTGGCCGGTGCGCTTCCAGACCAGGTAGAAGATCAAGTTGTCGAGCAGCGCCGCCATCAGCGAGACCGAGCTGAAGCGCAGCAGGACGAAGTAAATCTTCATCGAGTCGGTGAGCGGATTGAAGTGCGACGATTGGTTTCCCGGCTGGTAGATGGTGCGGATGGGGACTTCGACCAGGGCCACGCCCGCCTGGCGCGCGGCGATCAGCATTTCCAGTTCGAATTCGTAACCGCGGGCGTCGACGCGCAGCAGGCGCGCCGCCAGCGCAGTGGGAATGCCGCGCAGTCCGGTCTGCGTGTCCTGTAGTTTGCCGCCGATCAGCGTCTGCATCAGCTTGCGCGTCAGGATGTTGCCGAAACGGCTGCGCAACGGCACGCCGGCGTCAAAGGTGCGGCTGCCCAGGACGAGCGCGCCGGGATGCTCGCGCAGGCTGGCCGCGACGCGAACGATATCCTCGGGATGATGCTGTCCATCGGCGTCGGCGGTGACGATCCCGATCAAACCGGGGAAGACGCAGAGCGCGTGGTTGATGCCGGTTTTGAGCGCCGCGCCTTTGCCGAGATTGACGGCGTGGCGCAGGATCTGGACCCCTGGGAACAGAGAGGCTTGACCAAAGATTTCGCGGAACTCGGGTCCGCTGCCGTCGTCCACCAGGAGGATGGCGCGCATGCCGCGGGCGGAGAGGTCGCTGACGAGATCGACGAGACCGGGGGAGGGCCGGTAAGCGGGGATAAGGACTACGTGTTGGACGGGCTGTTCGGGTTGCATGGCAGCCGCCTACAGGCTCGGCCGGGGCTACTTTTGTTCCGCCGCCTCAAGACGGGCCTGGGCGCGCGCCATGGCGAGGAGGGCAGCGCCCGGATCCACACCCAGGGCGGGATTCAACCCCTCTTCCTGAGCGCGTTGCAGCGCCGCCCGGGCGCGCTGCACGTCGATTTCCTCGGCGCGCTCGGCCACATCGGCGAGCACGCGGACATGGTCTTCGAGCACCTCCAGGAATCCTTGGTGGATGGAGATATACCGCTTCTTGCCGTCCGATACAGACACATACGTCAGGGTGCCGATGCCGAGCAGCCCCAGCAGCGGGGCGTGGCCCGGCAGGATCCCCATGTATCCGTTCTTGCCGGGGACTTGCACGTCGCTCACCAGCTCGCGCACCAACTCGCGCTCCGGTGTGGCGACTTCGAGAGAGAGAGTGTCCGCCATGGCAGCATCCGTCATAAGCCCTACGCCTTCTGCAATTCCGCCGCTTTCTCCAGCACTTCCTCGATGGTTCCCTGCATGTAGAATGCCTGCTCGGGCAAGCTGTCGTGCTTGCCTTCGACAATTTCGCGGAAGCCCTTGATGGTATCGGCCAGCTTGACGTACTTGCCTTTGAAGCCGGTGAACTGCTCGGCCACGTAGAACGGCTGGGAGAGGAACTTCTGGATTTTGCGCGCGCGCGCCACAATCAGCTTGTCTTCGTCGGAGAGTTCGTCAATACCCAGAATCGCGATGATGTCCTGTAGATCCTTGTAGCGCTGCAAGGTGCCCTTGACCATCTGGGCCACCTGGTAGTGGTCCTGGCCGACGACGAGGGGATCCAGAATGCGCGAGGTGGAAGCCAGCGGGTCGACGGCGGGGTAAATGCCCAGCGCGGCGATATCGCGCGAGAGGTTGGTGGTGGCGTCGAGGTGGGCGAAGGCGGTGGCGGGGGCGGGGTCGGTGTAATCGTCGGCGGGCACGTAGATGGCCTGCACGGAGGTGATCGAGCCCTTGTTGGTGGAGGTGATGCGCTCCTGCAATTCGCCCATTTCGGTGGCCAGGTTGGGCTGGTATCCGACGGCGCTCGGCATGCGGCCGAGCAACGCGGAAACCTCCGAACCGGCCTGGGTGAAGCGGAAAATGTTGTCGATGAAGAGCAGCACGTCCTGGCCTTCCTCATCGCGGAAGTACTCGGCTACGGTCAGGCCGGTAAGGCCGACGCGCAAGCGGGCTCCGGGCGGTTCCGTCATCTGGCCGTAGATCAGGGCGCACTTGGATTTGGTGTAATCGTGGATGTCGATGACGCCCGATTCCTGGAACTCGAGCCAGAGATCGTTGCCTTCCCTGGTGCGTTCGCCGACGCCGGCGAACACCGAAACGCCGCCGTGTTTCATGGCCAGGTTGTTGATGAGTTCCTGAATGATGACGGTCTTGCCGACGCCGGCGCCGCCGAACAGACCGATTTTGCCGCCGCGCAGGTAAGGCTCGATCAGATCGATGACCTTGATGCCGGTCTCGAACATTTCGAGGCGCGTGGATTGCTCTTCAAACGACGGCGCCGGGCGGTGAATGGGATAGCGTTTCTTGGCGTTGACCGGTCCCATTTCGTCCACCGGTTCGCCGATTACGTTGAGCACGCGCCCCAATGTCTCCGGGCCCACCGGCACCATCACGGGATGCCCCAGGCTGATGGCTTGCATGCCGCGCACCAGGCCTTCGGTGGGCTGCAGCGCGACGGTGCGCACGCGCCCTTCGCCGATGTGCTGCTGGACCTCGCAAATGATATCGATCGGATCGAGCGGGTCGAAGCCTTCGCTGGTGATGCGGATCGCCGTGTAAATGAGCGGGATCTGCCCTTCGGGAAACTCGCAGTCCACGGCCGGACCGGCCACCTGGACCACCTTGCCGACTACCACTGGGTTGGAGGTTGCCATAAATATCCTTACTCGGCCGCGGCCGCGCCGCTGACCACTTCGATGATTTCCTTGGTGATACTGCTCTGCCGCACGCGGTTCATGTAGAGGGTGAGCCGCTCGATCATGTCGGCCGCGTTGGAGCTGGCCGCATCCATGGCGGTCATGCGCGCGGCATGCTCGCTGGCCGACGATTCGGAGAGCGCGCGGTAGAATTCCATTTCGACGTACTTGGGCAGCAGCTCGTTGAGCATCTCGGCCGGCGACTCTTCAAAAATGTAATCCACCGGGGACGCCTGCTGGGGCAGCTCGGCGGGCAGAACCCGCGCCACGGTCAGGGTCTGCGTAGCCACGCTCTTGAACTCGTTGTAGATCAGATAGACCGCGTCGATTTCCTCGGCGCGGAACATCTCCATGGCTTGGCGCGCGATGGCGGCGGTATCTTCGTGACGGAGCTTGGCCGCCAGGCCGACATGCTCGCCGGCCACGATGGCGGCGCGCTTGCGGAAGAAATCGCGCCCCTTGCGGCCGATCAGCACGAACTTGACTTCGACGCCAGGGCGTTCCGTTTGGAAGCGCTGCGCGCCCTTGATCAGGTTGGTATTGAAGGCGCCGGCCAAGCCCTTGTCGGCGGTGATCAGGACGAGCAGGATGCGCTTCTCGTCGCGCCGCGCGAGCAGCGGGTTTTCGACCGCATCTTCGTCGCCGGCGATGGCCGCCGCCACGTTACCGAGCACCTTGCGCAAGAGCGCGCCGTAAGGCCGTGACGCGATGGTGCGGTCCTGCGCACGGCGCAGTTTCGCCGCCGAAACCATCTTCATGGCCTTGGTGATCTGCTGCGTATTTTTGACCGAGCGGATGCGCCGCCGGATATCGATCAAACTAGGCATGAGCTTGTGCCGTTGGGTTCTCCGCCACGAAGCGAGACTTGAACTCTTCGATAATGGCCTTGATCTTGGCGGTGAGCTCCTCATCCAGGACTTTCTTGGTACGGATTTCGTCGAGCACGCCGCGGTGCGCGTTGTCCACGAAGCGGTATAACTCGGCTTCGAACTTGCGGCAGATCTCGACCGGAAGATCGTCCAGATACCCCTTGGTGCCGGCCCAGATAATCATAGTCATCTTTTCGATGGGCAGCGGCTGATATTGGTCCTGTTTGAGGATCTCGACCAGGTGCTTGCCGCGATTGAGCTGTTGCTGGGAGGATTTGTCGAGGTCGCTGCCGAACTGGGCAAATGCCGCCAGTTCGCGATATTGCGCCAGGTCGAGACGCAGGCTGCCGGCGATGGACTTCATGGCCTTGGTCTGCGCGTTGCCGCCGACGCGGCTGACCGAGATACCCACGTTGATGGCGGGCCGCTGGTTGCTGTTGAACAGGTCGGCTTCGAGGAAGATCTGCCCGTCGGTGATGGAAATCACGTTGGTCGGGATGTAGGCCGAAATGTCGCCCGCCTGGGTTTCGATGAAGGGCAGGGCGGTGAGCGAACCGGCGCCGTTCTCGTCGTTGAGCTTGGCGGCGCGCTCCAGGAGGCGGCTGTGCAAGTAGAAGACGTCGCCGGGGAAGGCTTCGCGCCCCGGCGGACGGCGCAGCAGCAGGGAGATTTCGCGATAGGCGGCGGCGTGCTTGGAAAGATCGTCGTAGACGCAGAGCGCGTGGCGTTTGGAGTCGCGGAAGTATTCCCCGATGGCGCATCCGGCGAAAGGCGCGAGATACTGCATGGGGGCGGGGTCGGAGGCCGAGGCCACCACCACGATGCTGTACTCCATGGCGCCGTGGTCTTCCAGGGTCTTGACCACCTGCGCCACGGTGGAGCGCTTCTGTCCGATGGCGACATAGATGCAGATCATGTCGCCGCCCTTCTGATTGATGATGGCGTCCAGGGCGAGTGCGGTCTTGCCGGTCTGGCGGTCGCCAATGATCAACTCGCGCTGCCCGCGGCCGATGGGGATCATGGCATCGACGGCCTTGATGCCGGTCTGCATGGGCTCTTTGACGGGCTGGCGCGCGACCACTCCTGGGGCGAGGCGCTCGATGGGGCTGAACTGGGTGGAGAGGATGGGGCCCTTGCCGTCGATGGGCACGCCGAGCGCGTTGACCACGCGGCCGAGCAGGGCTTCGCCCACCGGAACGCTCATGATGCGCTTGGTGCGGCGGACCTCATCGCCCTCTTTGATTTCGGCGAAATCGCCGAGCAGCACCGCGCCCACCTGGTCTTCTTCCAGGTTCATGGCGATGCCGGCCACGTCGTGCGGGAACTGGATCAGCTCGCCCGACATGACCTTTTCGAGGCCGTGGATTCTGGCGATGCCGTCGCCGACGGAGATCACCGAGCCGACCTCGGAGACGTCGATGGCGCGCTCGTAGTTCTCGATTTCCTGGCGCAGAATACTGGTTATTTCGTCCGCTCGAATTTGAGCCATAATTCCTTCCGATTATCGTTCCGTGGCGAGGCGCCGCCCTAGCGTTTGCAACTGGCCGCGCACGCTGCCGTCGTACACCGTGGAACCGATGCGCGCCACCACGCCGCCGATCAGCGCCGGGTCCACCGCATAACGCATGCGAATGCGCTTGCCGGTGATGCGTTCCAGTTGGGCGTTGATGGCGCCGCGCTGGGTTTCGGTGAGTTCGCGCGGCGAGGATACCTCGGCCCGGGCGAAGCCCAGACGCTCATCCACAATCAGGTCGAAGGCGTGCAGGATGGCGCCGAGCAGCGCGATGCGCCGGTGGTCGATCAGGACAAACAAGAAATTGCGTGCGATGGGCGAGAGCTTGAGCAGATCCGCGATGCGTCCCACGACGGCGCGTTTGCGGCTACCCGGGACGGCGGGCGTGGTCAGCGCGTTCTGCAGTTCGCGGGAAGCCGCGAGGGCGCTTTCGAAGGCGCGCAGTTGGCTCAGCGCGTCCTCTGGACGCAAGTCCGGGCGCAGGCCGGCGGCGGCGGTGGTGACGTCCGCCAGCGCTTTGGCGTATCGCGTGGCTACGGCAGAGAGTGTCATGTCACATTACTACTTCAGATTACGTACGAAGCCTTGTACCAGGGCGTCTTCGGTGTCGGGGGTCATGCGGGCGCGGACCTTCTGTTCCGCCAGTCCCATGGCGAGTTCGGCGGAATATCGCTTCAACGCCATGCGCGCGGCCTTGCCGGCGGAAGCGATTTCCTGTTCGGCATGAGCCTGGATCTTGGCGATTTCCGCCTCGGTCTGCTGCGCCATGCGCTCCGTCTCAGCCTTGGCCTCGGCTTCACTGTGGCCGCGCAGCGCCGCGATATCCTCCTCCAGGTCGGCCAGGCGGCGGTCCACGTCGGCGGCCTTGGCTTCGGCCTGCTGACGCTGGCGGAGGGATTCGTCCATGTCCTGGCGGATGCCCGCCGAACGGGCGGCAAAAAAGGGTCCGGCGTTCTTGCCGATGAAGTACCCCAACACACCGGCGAGGAGCAGGAAATTGGCCCACTTGAGTTCGAGCTCGTGCTTTTCGGCGAAGCTTTCTTCTTTTTCGACGCCGGCTTTCTGCTGGCCGCCTTCGTGCTCCTGGGCCAGAGCTGCGCTGCCGGTGAAGGCGAGGCCGAGCGCCACGGTAACCATCGCGAGCCGTCTCATGCCGCGTTCCGCCGCAGGATGGTTTCCGCAATCTGGTTGGCGAGGGATTCGCTATCCGCCGCGAGGCTGGTTTTGGCGGCTTCGACGTCGGCCGCCAGTTGCGTCTTGGCCAGCTTGACCGCCCCGCCGGCGCTCTTTCTAGCATCGGCGGCGGCGGCGGCTTCGCGCTCCTGTAGCTGTTTTTGCAACTGCTCTTGCGCCTGGTACATCGCGGCCTTGGCGGTGCGCAACTGCGTTTCGTAGCTGGCGGTTTTAGCGGCTGCCTGTTGCAGGCTCTGTTCGGCTAACTTACGCGCGCCCTCGGTGGCTTCATAACGCTGGTGCAGCACCTTTTCCAGTGGTTTAAAGAAGATGCTCTTCAGATAGAAGTGCAACACGATCACCAGCAGAAAGGTCGGCACTGCTCTCAGCAGTATTCCGCCCAAGGCGTGCAACATGGCATCCATGACTTTGTTAAGGAGAAACGCGTCGAAAATTGTTTAGCAGCTTAGGGTAGCATCCTGCCAAAACAGGCGTCAACCGGGCACCAGAACTCCAGAACTCGCCGGATGTGCTGGTTGGTTTTCAGGCCTCGAAAAATCGCAGGCCGGGCATGGGATAGTGTTTGCGGTTTCTCGTCCAGAGTTCCGCGTTGTGTAGGAGGGTGCCGGCCGCGATCAACGCGTCGCCGAGTTCCACGCCGTGGCTCTTGCGGTAGGTTCTGAGGAAATCGCCCGCCATCCGGCCGGTTTCGTGATCGATAGGCGTGCTCAGGAGGGTCGAGAACAGCCCGTTGAGCAGGCTGTGTTCGGCGGGCTTGGCTCCCTGCCAAAGTTCGGCAACCGTTACGGGAGAGCAAAGCAGGACCTCTTCGGAATCCGCCAAGCTGCGCCAAGCCGTCAGAATTTCGGTGTTTCTTGCCCGTGAGACCTCGATCAGGACATCCGAATCGATCAGGACGGGCACTAGCTCGACAACCTTTCCAACCTGCTACCGGATCGCATCTTGCGGACGTAAGCCTCGGTCGGGGGAAGGCCGGAACGCTTTTCGCGCATGCCGATGAAGGCCAGCATTGCCTGCTTGCGCCGCTCGGTGGAGCCACTGTAACTCTCGCGAACTGCGCGCCGCACCAGCTCGGATACCGTCAGGCCGGATTGCCGGGCTTTGAGCTGCAACACCGCCCAGTCTTGCTCGTCCAGATAAAGCTGGGTCCGCTTCACGCTGTATATTATACATCGCCCGGCGAAAGTTGCTCGGGACGGCGAAAGCACAGGCCCCGACAGGCGGTTTTTCTTTGGGTGCCTGTTTTGCGGCATTATGGAAGCAAGAGACCGGATGCCGTCCACCGCAGAACCACAACCCCACGTCAACCCGTGGATCGTCGCCACTGCCGTCATGTTCGCCACCTTCATGGAGGTGCTGGACACGACGGTGGTCAACGTCTCGCTGCCGCACATCGCGGGCAGTCTCTCCGTCAGCACGGATGAAGCCGCCTGGGCGCTGACCTCTTACCTGGTGGCCAATGCCATCATTCTGCCGATGACCGGTTGGATCGCCAATTACTTCGGGCGCAAGCGCACCTTGCTGGCTGCCGTGTTCGGCTTCACCGCGGCGAGTTTCCTTTGCGGACTGGCCACTTCGCTCCCCATGCTGATCCTCTTCCGTGTGGTGCAGGGCGCTACCGGCGGGGCGCTTCAGCCTCTCTCACAGGCGGTCATGCTGGAGGCCTTCCCGCCCCAGGACCGCGGCAAAGCCATGGCGTTCTGGGGACTCGGCATTGTGGTGGCGCCGATGCTCGGCCCCGTGATCGGCGG
>JADGNT010000270.1 GCA_017883345.1 Candidatus Solibacter sp.
TGACTCAGCGAGAACTTCCGCTCTCCCGCCGCCTCGCCGAAGGTGCAGCCAAAAGCCGGGCAGTAGAACAGCGGGTCGTAGCCGAAGCCGCCGAAGCCGCGCGGCTCGTGGAGAATCGTGCCTTCCACCGCACCATGATAAACACCCACCACGCGCTCGCCCTCCACCAGCGCGATTTTGCAGACGAAGCGCGCCTTCCGGTTGGCCACGCCGTGGAGTTTTTCGAGCAGCAGGCGGTTGTTGGAATCGTCCGTGGCATGCGGGCCGGAAAAGCGCGCCGAATACACGCCGGGCGCGAGCGCGAGCGCTTCCACCTCCAGGCCGGAATCGTCGGCGAACAGTAGGCCCGCGGCATGCGGGCCATAATGCAGCGCCTTCTTGATGGCGTTCTCTTCAAACGTGGCGCCGTCTTCGGTGGCGGCAGGCAGTTGCTTGTAGCCCGGCAGCAGTTCGATCTCGACTCGCGTGCTGTCCGCCGCCATGCGGAACTCGCGCAGCTTGCCCGCATTCCCGGTGGCGCAGTAAAGCCTGATCAAGCGCCGATGATCTCCCGCTGCATGATCACCAACTGCGAGATGCCGGCGCGCGCCAGATCCATCATTTGAGCCATCTGGGCGTCGTCGAACGGCGTGTGCTCCGCCGTGGCCTGCACTTCGACGAACTGGCCGGCGCCGGTCATCACCACGTTCATATCCACGTCGGCCTGCGAATCCTCTTCGTAGCAGAGGTCGAGCATCGGCACCCCGCCCACCAGTCCCACGCTGGTAGCCGCGATGTATTCGCGCACGGGGTTGTTCTTCAGTACGCCGTACTCGCGAAGTTGCCGGAAGGCCATCGCCATCGCCACGAAAGCGCCGGTGACGGACGCCGTTCGCGTGCCGCCATCCGCCTGGATGACGTCGCAATCGATGATCACCGTGCGCTCGCCCAGCGCGCTCATATCCACCGCCGCGCGCATGGAGCGCCCGATCAGGCGTTGGATCTCGTGCGTGCGCCCCGAGGGGCGGCCCTTGGTGACTTCGCGCGGCGTGCGTTTGGCGGTAGCCCGCGGCAGCATCGAATACTCCGCCGTCACCCAGCCCTTTCCGCTATTGCGCAGGAACGGCGGCACCGTGTCTTCCACCGTGGCGGCGCACAGTACGTGCGTGTTCCCCATCTTGATTAGCGCGGAACCTTCCGCGGTCATGAGGCAACCGGTCGTGATTTGGACGGGCCGTAGTTGCCCGGCCGTTCGCTTATCCGTTCGCATTACTTTTCATCACCAGGTAGAGAAATACCATCACGCCAACCATGATCAGCAGGATCAGGATGACGCAGCCGGCCGCGCCTTGCGGGCGCGCAGTTTTCTTGGCATTCGCCCGTACCGGCTTGAACTTCCCCATAAACCCGATGGTAGCATCGTGACTGATGATGCGCCGCGCGATTTCTTCTGGCCTGCTCGCTCTCGCCTCGTGCCGGCGCGCTCCCGCGCCCATGCCCGATATTTTCACGGAGGTGGTCGGCGCATGGCATCGCACCTCCGTCAGTGAACTCCCGGCGCCGGCGGCGCCCGGCCCCGTACCGCCGGCCGCCATCGAACGCATTTGCGCGGCGTCGTACGAAGGTCCCGGGAAGCTCGACGCGCGCGTCTACCAGTTGACCTCGCCCGCCGTGGCTTTGGATGTGGTGCAGCGCTGGAAGCCGGCCCCCGACACGGTCTTCTTCTACAAGGACCGCTTCTTCGTCCTCGTCCAGTGGCAAACCGCGGACCGGAAAGCGCTTCACGAATTCGTCGCCACACTGGAGAAGAAGTTCGCCAGAAACCCGGGGACAGACCCGACGTTCCCCTAGTTATGTGCCTTTCAAAACCGGGGAACGCCGGGTCTGTCCCCGGGTTTCCATATAATGGAAGGACACCATGTCTTCTTCCGCAATCGCCGCGGCTACGCCTGAGACGATCGCGCGCTACGAGCCGGTAATCGGCCTCGAGGTGCACGTGCAACTGGCTACGGCCACCAAGATCTTCTGCGGCTGCCCCACCGGTTTCGGCGCGCCGCCCAACACCAACGTGTGCCCGGTTTGCCTCGGCCTTCCCGGCGCGCTCCCCGTGCTCAGCCGCGAGGCCGTGGAACTGGCCATCAAGGGCGCGCTCGCGTTGAACTGCCAGGTACGCGCCCTTTCGCGATTCGCGCGCAAGAACTACTTCTACCCGGACCTGCCCAAGGGCTACCAGATCTCCCAGTACGACCAGCCGGTGGCCGAGCATGGCTTCGTGGATATCGTGGTGGACGGCCGTCCCAAGCGCATCGGCGTCACCCGCGTCCACATGGAAGACGACGCCGGCAAGAGCGTGCACGATGGCTTCAAGGATTCCGGCCGCTCCTCCTATGTCGATCTGAACCGCAGCGGCACGCCGCTCATCGAAATCGTCAGCGAACCCGACATGCGCAGCGCCGACGAGGCGCACGCCTACCTGACCGAGTTGAAGCAAGTGATGCAGTTCATCGAGGTCTCCACCTGCGACATGGAGAAGGGCCATCTGCGCTGCGACGCCAACGTCAGCGTGCGGCTCAAGGGCACGCAGCCGTTCGGCACCCGCGCCGAGGTCAAGAACCTGAACTCGTTTCGCTTCCTGAAGCAAGCCATCGAGTTCGAGGTCGCCCGTCAGGTGGCGCTGATCGAGAGCGGCGGGCGCGTGGTGCAGGAGACGCGCCTCTATAACCCCGACCTGGACGAAACCTTCAGCATGCGCAGCAAGGAAGACGCGCACGACTACCGCTATTTCCCCGAACCCGATCTGGTGCCCCTGCGCATCGGCGAAAAGTGGCTTCACGAGGTGCGCGCCTCCATGCCGGAACTGCCCGCAAGCAAGCGGGCGCGCTTCCTCGGCGAGTTCGGTCTCTCCGCATACGACGCCGGCGTGCTCACCGCCACGCGCGCCACGAGCGACTATTTCGAGACCGTCGCCCGAGTTTCCGGCAACCCCAAGATGGCCGTTAATTGGGTGATGGGCGACCTGATGGCCATGCTGAAGGCCGAGGGCAAGGAGATCGCCGATTCGCCGGTCAGCGCGCGGAACCTGGGGCAACTCGTCAAGCTGATCGCGAGCCAGGAACTCTCCGGCAAACTCGCCAAGCAGATCTTTCCGAAAATGTTTTCCACCGGCGAGCCCGCGGGCGTCATCGTGGACCGGGAAGGCTTAAAACAGATCTCCGGCACGGGAGCGCTGGAGAAGATCATTGCGGACGTGATCGCCGCCAATCCCAAGCAGGTGGAACAGTACCAGGGCGGCAAGACGACGGTGATCAACTTCCTGGTGGGCCAGGCGATGAAAGCCACGCGCGGCCAGGCGAATGTGGCCGCGGTGACCGATCTGTTCAAACAGAAACTGGGGTGATGCATGTTAAAGGTAGGCGATCCGGCTCCCGATATTCACGTCCATACGGATTCAGGCCAAGACTTCCGCCTCTCGGAAATGAAGGGCAAGCGCGTGGTGCTGTACTTCTATCCCAGAGCCGGCACGCCGGGCTGCACCGTTGAAGCCTGCGAGTTCCGCGGCGCGATCCAGGCGTTCGGCGGGAAGGGCGCCACGGTCATCGGAGTCTCGCCGGACAAGCCCGCGGCCCTGGCGAAATTCAAACAGAAGTACGATCTGCCGTTCACCCTGCTGGCGGACCAGGACAAGGCCGCGGCCGAAGCCTACGGCGTCTATAAAGAGAAGAATATGTACGGCAAGAAGGTGATGGGCATCGAGCGCACCACCTTCGTCATCTCTCCCGACGGCAAGATCGAGAAGATCTACCACAAGGTCAAGGCCAAGGGTCACGCCGCCGAAGTCCTCGAAGGACTCTGATGCCCCGCGCTACTCCCCGTAGCTGATTTCGGTGTGGCGGGCGGAGATGCCGGGCCAGAACCCGGGCACCCCTTATATTCCAGGCGGGAAGGGATTTCGCTGGCGTAGCTCGCCACCGCCGGCGCATCGCCATCAGCCTCGTACATCGCCACGAATCGCGCCGCCGCCCCGCTGCGCCGCGCCATCGCGAACGGCACCGGCACGCGCAGGTCCGGACCCAGCCCCAGGCCCCGTGACCACCGTCGTCTCGGCACAACTCACATCGTACCGTGGCATAAGGCTCCGCCCCTACCCGGCATGACCCTCCAATTTCGGAACTTAAACTCTGAATTAGCGGCTTGCCTGGGATACCACCTCCTGATATCCTGAATATTCATCCGAACCCTCATTTCAAACAGGAGAAACAATGGCAGTCAAAGTAGGTATTAATGGCTTCGGCCGGATCGGCCGGAACGTCGTTCGTGCGGGTCTGCATAACAACGACATCGAATTCGTGGCGGTCAATGACCTGACCGACACCAAAACGCTGGCGCACCTGCTCAAATACGATTCCGTGCTCGGCCCCTTGCCGGAAACCGTCACCCACGACGAGCACTCGATCACCGTCGGCGGCAAGACCATCAAGGTCTTCAAAACCAAGGATCCCGCCGAGCTCGATTGGAACAGCGTGGGCGCCGAAATCGTCATCGAATCCACCGGCTTCTTCACCGATGGCAAGGATGCTTCCAAGCACCTCCGCGGTTCCGTCAAGAAGGTCATCATCTCGGCCCCGGCCAAGAACGAAGACGTCACGCTCGTCCTCGGCGTCAACAATGCCGCTTACGACCCGGCCAAGCACAACATCGTTTCCAACGCCAGTTGCACCACCAATTGCCTCGCGCCCGTCGTCAAAGTCGTGCACCAGAAGTTCGGCGTGCAAAAGGGCTTGATGACCACCATCCACAGCTATACCAACGACCAGAAGATCCTCGACTTCCCCCACAAGGATCTGCGCCGTGCCCGCGCCGCCGCGCTCAATATGATCCCCACCACCACCGGCGCCGCCAAGGCGATCGGCCTCGTCCTCCCCGAACTCAAGGGCAAATTGGACGGCTTCTCCATGCGCGTCCCCACCCCGGACGTCTCGGTCGTCGATTTCGTCGCTATCCTGAATACCCCCACCACCACCGAGGCAGTCAACGCCGCCCTCAAAGCCGCGGCCGAAGGCGAACTCAAGGGCATCCTGGCCTACACCGAGGACCCCGTGGTCTCCACCGATATGCTGCGCAACCCCAACAGCAGCATCGTCGATTCTCAGTTGACCAAAGTGCTCGATGGCAACCTGTTGAAGGTGGTCGCCTGGTACGACAACGAGTGGGGCTACTCCTGCCGCGTCGTCGACCTCGTCGCCTTCCTCGTCGAGAAGGGTCTCTAATCTACCTTGGGGACAGGCGACGGGTTTCCGCCGCCTTTTGGCGGAATCTCGTTGCCTGTCCCGAATTTGCCCCGGCCGCGGCTCGGATTGGCGCTCCAGGTTCGTCCACTTCTGTGCCGGGCGCGCGGCCTGCCTGATATCATTGTCTCGGCGGCTTGTCCCGCTCTGGCTGGAGAAGCATCTGGCGCGTGGCGACGATCACCGGACTGTGGCGGTCCCCGCCGAGGAAAAGGTCACCCGAATCGATGCATGACACCGTCTTGATCACCGGTGGGGCCGGGTTTGTCGGATCCACCCTGGCGATCGCCATTCGCCGCGCTCACCCGGGCACGACGGTCATCGCGTTCGACAACCTGCGCCGCCGCGGGTCGGAAATGAATTTGCCCAGGCTGCAAGCGGACGGTGTGCGCTTCGTGCATGGAGACGTGCGCTCGCTCGCCGATCTGGCGGCGATTCGTCCCGCGCCGGACCTGATTCTGGAGTGCTCCGCGGAGCCCTCGGTTTTGGCCGGCTACGGCGGTTCGCCGGAATACCTGATCCACACCAACCTGACCGGCTGCTTCCATTGCCTGGAGATTGCCCGGCAGGCGAAGGCCGACTTCCTGTTCGTGTCCACCAGCCGCGTCTACCCGGTGGCGCTGGTCAATGGCCTGTCCTTCGAGGAAACCGAAACGCGTTACCGCTTGCGGCCCGCGCAGACGGTTGCCGGCGCCTCCGAATACGGCATCAGCGAGCAGTTTCCACTCGACGGGGCGCGCTCCCTGTACGGCATGACGAAACTGGCGGCCGAACTCATGGTGGCCGAATATGGCGACGCTTACGGCGTCCGGTTCGCGATCGATCGTTGCGGCCTGCTCACGGGACCGTGGCAGATGGCGAGGGCAGACCAGGGCGTGGTGGCGTTTTGGGTTGCCGCCCACTGTCTCAATCGCGGGCTGAAGTACATCGGCTTCGGCGGCGCCGGCAAGCAGGTTCGCGACTTCCTCCACATCGACGATTTTTGCGACCTCGTGCTGGACCAGATCGCCAACTTCGATGCGTATGCCGGGCGGCACTGGAACGTCGGAGGCGGCGTCACCAACAGCCTTTCCCTGCGCGAAGCTACCGTTCTGTGCCGGGAAGTGACCGGCCGCACGGTCCCAGTGGTGGGCACCGGCGAGAGCCGTCCCGCGGACCTGCGCTGGTACATCACCGACCACCGGGCGGTCTCCGCGGTCCGCGGTTGGACTCCGCAACGCGACGCGCGGCGCACCATCGGCGATATCGCCGCGTGGATCGACGGCCATAGCACCGAGTTGTGCGAAGTAGTCTTCGGCTAGCCCGCGCGGTGCGCCGCAACGATTTCCCCGACGATCCTGGGCAGATCGTATTCCAGCTTCCAGTTGGGGTAATGCCGGTAAATCTTGGTCAGATCCGAGATATAGCAGATGTGATCGCCGACGCGGTTTTCGGTCTTGTAGCTGTGCTTCAGCGTGTAGCCCATGCCGGCCAGCAGGTCGATGGTCTCCAAAATGGAAATACTGTTGTGGCGCCCGCCGCCCAGGTTGTAGACCTCTCCGCAGCGCGGCGACTTGTAGAATTCCATGAAC
>JADGNT010000271.1 GCA_017883345.1 Candidatus Solibacter sp.
GGCGGCGGACAAGGGGAATTCCAACGCGCCTCTTACCGGCGCCGATCTGGAAAAGGGCGTGCGCCACGAGATTCTGATGTACTCCAACTACACCTTGTGGGACGACATCAGCTTCCGCGTCGACAACGGTAATGTCTCACTGCTCGGCGCGGTGAGCCAGCCATATAAGAAGTCCGACATCGAGCGCATCGTGCAGCACATTCCGGGCGTTGCCTCGGTCACCAATGAGATCAAGGTGCTGCCCCTATCGATGCAGGACGACCGGTTGCGGTTGCAGGTGGCGCGCGCCATTTTCCGCGACCCCGTGCTGTCGCGCTACGCGATGGGCGCCGTTCCCGCAATCCACATCATCGTGGACAACGGGAAGGTGACGCTGACCGGCGCGGTCAACAACGCGCTAGAGAAGCAGGTGGCCGGAATGCGGGCTTCCGCCGCGGGTTTGAGCTTTGGCCCCGTAGTCAATAACCTCACCGTCGACAACCCGCCCGCTAAGAAGAGCTAATCCGCCCGACAACCCACCTTTGAAGGCGGCCGGGGCCACTCCCGGCCGCCTTCGTCTTTTGGGGCCCAGGAAGCTGAGAGAAGATACGCCCGCAAGCGGGCGTTGGCAAGCTAAAGCATGCCCCACCTTCGGCGCATTGTTACAATCGGGATTCGTGACGCGATCCCTCACCCTGGCGCTGCTCTCGATGGCCTTGTGCGCGGGCTGCACGCGGCTGCCGGAGAGTTTCCCGCCGCCCGAACAGCGCGCTCCACTCTCCGTCCCGCGGGCCGGCACGCTGGGCTACTTCCTGTCCATGGCCGACCCGAATGCCGACGCCTACCTAGTGAAGGACGTGGCTGACCAGGGGCCGGGAACCTGGCGCTGGGTGTACGAGCACCCGGTGCTGCGCTTCCTCGTTCCCGATGTGCCGCGCCTGAAGTTCGCCATGGATTTCGCCATCCCCGAGCGCACGCTGCGCGAGACCGGGCCGGTGACGCTGACCTTCACGGTCAACGGCAAATTGCTGGATCGCCTGCGCTGCGAGAAGTCCGGCGAGCAGCACTACGCGCACGACGTTCCGCCGGGGATGCTGCGCGCCGGCGCGATCAACCTGGTGGCCATCGATCCCGTCCCGGTGTGGGTCTCCAAAGCCGATGGCGGCAGGCTCGGGTTCATCCTCTCCCGCGCCGGGTTCACGGAGTAAGGCGTGCAGCCGCTCGGGATTCTCTTCGGGGCAGGCTTCACCTGCGCGGTGAGTCTCGCGCTGGGCGGACTGCTGCTGCGCGATGCGTGCCGCGACCCGGGCGTCCGCCTGGTCAGCGGCGCGGCGCTACTCAGTCTGCTGGTGTGCGCGCTGTGCGGCGCGGGACTGGTGTATCCGCTGGTGCTTCTGGCGATCGGGTTTCTGGCGATCGGCGCGGCGGTGAAGGTGGGGCAGGGATGGGGTGGGTTGGCAGGCGGAGCGCCTGCCCCACGCCGCTACACCGCCATGCGAATCCTGTGGGGCATTGCGTTCGGGATGTACCTGGCGCTCTACCTCGCCAACGCCATGGCGCCCGAGACGAGTCCGGACGGCGCGGGGTATCATCTGGGGCTGGTCAGCCGCTACCTGCGCGAGCACGGGTTTGTGCGCATCACGGACAATCTGTATGCGGCGATGCCCGGCGGCGTGGAGATGCTGTTCCTGTTTGCCTTCGCCTTCGGCAAGCATTCGGCGGCGGCGCTGGTCCACTTCGCGTTTCTCCTGGCGCTGGTATGGCAGATTTTCAGTTACGCCCGCCGCCGCGGATTTCCGGTGGTGGGGGCAAGCGCGGCGCTGGTGGTCTTCGCTAGCCCGGTGGCCGGCATCGACGGCACCAGCGCCTATAACGACGTGGCCGTGGCGGCGATCGCCTTCACGCTTTTCCACCTGCTCGAAATCTGGGACGAAGCGCGCAACCCACGATTACTGGCCGCCATCGGGCTGGTCGCGGGATTCGCCTTCGCGGCGAAATATACCGCCTGGCCGGCCGTGGCGTATGCGGTGGGGTTCGTGGTGGCGAAGGCCCCTAGCGGGGTGGCGACCCGGAGGGTATCCCGCCTTCCCCAGAGGGCACCCCGCAGCGGCTGGATGTGTTGCTCGAAGGCGGTACTGCCGGTGGCGGCGTGCGCCGCGGTGGCGATGGCGCCGTGGCTGTTGAAGAACTGGATCTACCTGCACAACCCGGTGGCGCCCTTCTTCAACCGGCAGTTTCCCAACCCTTACGTCATGACGGGGTTCGAAGATATCTACCGCAAGATGATGGCGATGTACCATCTGAAATCGCGCTGGGAGATCCCCATGCAGGTGACCACGTACGGGTCGGTTTCGGGATTGCTGGGACCGGTGTTTCTGCTGGCGCCGCTGGGCCTGATGGCGCTACGCCGGAAGGAAGGGCGTCATCTCTGGTTGGCGGCGCTGGTTTTCAGCGTGAACTACTTCAGCAATATCGCGGCCCGGTTTCTAATTCCGCCGATGCCGTTCGTGGCGCTGGCGCTGGCGCTGGCGTTGAGCGCCGTGCCTTGCATGCCTTTCATGGCGGTAGCCGTGGCGGTGCTGTCAGCCGCGCTCTCCTGGCCGTCGGTGGTGCCGCGCTACGCCCACGGCGACGCCTGGCGCCTGCTCAGAATTCCGTGGCGCGAGGCGCTGCGCATACGGCCCGAAGAAGGTTACCTGGAAAGGCGCCTGGAGCACTATGGGGTGGACCGGTTGATCGAGGGGAAGACGGCGCCGGACTCCACCGTGTTCACCTTCGTGCCGATTCCGGAGGCCTACACGTCGCGCCACATCCGTGTGGAATACCAGTCGGCGAGCAACCAGATCGCGGGGAAAATTCTGTGGACCGCCGCCGCGCCGGAATACGCGCCGACCTGGCGGCTGCGCTTCCGCTTTCCGCGCCAAACGCTGCGCGGGCTGCGCGTGGTCCAGACCAATGGCAGCGCCAATGGCAGCGAAGACACGTGGAGCATACACGAGTTCCGCATCTACCAGGGCGAGCGCGAATTGACGCGCGCGGCGCAGTGGCGCGTGACCGCCCAGCCCTACCCGTGGAGCATACAGGACGCCTTCGACAATTCGCTCGCGACCTTCTGGCTTGCCGGCGAGACGCTAGAGCCCGGGCAGTTCGTCGAAGTGGATTTCCACGGCGAGCAGATGGCCGATTCGGTGGTGCTGGAGGCGGCGCCCAATCAATGGGGCGCGCGGCTCAAGCTGGAGGGTCAGGATGCCGCCGGCCGCTGGCAATTGCTGGCCGCCGCTCCCACGCCCGGCGACGCCCCGCGCCCGCTCGGTTTGCGCCGCGCGGTGGCTGCCGAACTGAAGCGCCGGGGCATCGACTACCTGCTGGTCTTCGATACCGACAACGGCGCCGACGACCTGCGTCTCAACGCGGACCTGTGGGGAATGCGCGCGGTGGGCGATTATAAAGGAGCGAGACTTTACCAACTACCATGAGACTGTTCCTGGGAGTGGACGGCGGACAGAGCGGCACCACGGCGGTCATCGGCGACGAGACCGGGCGAATCCTGGGCACCGGGGAGGCCGGTCCGTGCAATCATGCCGCCGCCGGTGAGGGCCGCGCCAAACTGGAGCGCGCCATCGCCGGGAGCGTCGGCGCCGCCTGCACGCAGGCCGGACTGGACGCGGCGGCGGTGCGCTTCGAAGCCGCGTGTTTCGGGATGAGCGGCGGTCCCGACGACAAGCGCGAGATTCTGGCGGCGGCGCTGCGCGTGGAACGCCTGGTGGTGACCGACGACGCGGTGATCGCGCTGGCCGGCGCCATCGGCACGGGGCAGGGAATTATCACCATTGCCGGCACGGGGTCGATCGCCTTCGGGCGGAACCCGGCGGGCCGTACCGCGCGCGCCGGCGGCTGGGGCTACATTTTCGGCGATGAAGGCGGCGGGTTCGATATCGCGCGGCAGGCGGCGCGGGCTGTCCTGCGCCTGGAAGAAGGGTGGGGTCCGCCGACCGTGCTGCGCGAGACGCTGCTCGGGGCGACGGGTTCGGAGAATGCCAACCAGATGCTGCACCGTTTCTATACCGGCGAATGGCCGCGGTCCCGCGTGGCCACGCTGGCCCGCCTGGTGGATGGGGCAGCGGTGGAAAAGGACGCCGTCGCGCGGGCGATCCTGCGCGGCGCGGCGCAGCAACTGGCGATGCTGGCCGGGGCGGTCCGCGAGGAGCTGTGGGCGCCGGGGGCCGAGCTAGAGATCGCCTATATCGGCGGGGTGTTCCAGAGCCGCCTCCTGCTGGAGAGCTTCCGCGCGCTGGTGGAGTTGCAGGAGGGAGTACGCTGCGGCGCCCCGCGGCGCGGTCCGGCGGAGGGCGCGCTACGCGAGGCTTACCGGAGCGCGGGGCTGGAACAGAGCGTGGAGGCCGGCGCGTAGCGCGGCGTTTTCACTGCTGGCCGCCTTCCAGGTGGGATAGGCGGTGCTCGTGTATTTCCGCGATGCGCGCGAGGGCGCGGATACTCTCGCCGACCTCGGCGAATCGCTTGCCGATCTCGGCGAATTGCTTCTCGTTGTCGCGCTGCATGGCGGCAATCAGTTCGACGGTCTGGGTGAGGGCTTCGTGCCGCTCGGTGAGCCGGTCCAGGCGCTCGTCAATGGTGGGTTTGGGGTCGGCGTTGTCCGGCATAGGGAGTGGCGCCTCCTCTTCTTCAGTGTAGATCATTGCTGCCACCGGCACATCTTTTCATGGTTTCGTAAGCCGGCTGAAACGCGATTCCGCCGGTGGCCCGTGCGCCCGGTTCGATATGGAAGACAGGAGAGCTTCGAGTGAGATCAACTGCTCCATTCCCGCTTCTGATTTTTGCCTTCACGGCGGCTGGCCAGGTACTGGTCAACGGCGCCGGAGCCGGTTTCCGTAGCCCATCTATGCCGAATGGTTCGACCGCGATCACGAGGTGCATCCGGAGGCACAGAACAACTACCAATCTTCCGGCAGCTCTTTCGGGCGATGCGCGAGTCTTGGCACCCGGCAAACGCCGGCTGAAAGCCGGCGGCTGGAGTTTCTACATTTTTCCGCGATTTTCCACGCTCCTGCGCACCAGGTCTCCGACCGCCTGAAAACGTTCTATAAAGCGCCTCCATAAAGAAATTCTAAAGCATGTCAATTCTAAAGCCGGTGTCCAGAGAACCCGGCCAAGCTGCTCAATACCCACCGAAACCTGCTCTGATCGCGCGATTCCTCCGAATTCCTTTCGATACCGTCGCTTGCCCGCACTCCAACTCAAACTCCACAACCCCGGTTGCGGAATCGGTGGACGAGGAGAAAAATAGTTGACGCCGGACAAAAGTGTGTTATCTTCTTTTTTTGTGTGTCTTGTGGGAAGTTCAGAACCCGTTTCTCTGCGCCAAGATGGTTAAGGCACCTTTAGCCGTCCACGTACTGGCCATCAAGCGGAGGAGACGTGAGACATCATGGTAGGCAGCCTGAAGCTCGAGGAAGATTCCCACATGATCGGCTCGGCAGCCCCGGACTTGAGGGAGGCCGGACCGGGCGGGCCCGCAAGTAGCGGCTCCGTCCCGGTAGTGCCTTCTTCAACGCATCTATGAAAACGATTGAGCTCGAATACGACATGCATCCGCAACCACGCCGCGGCGGAGCGCCGAACGCTGTCTTGCATGAAATAATCGGAGGCTACCGTGCCGCTTATGCGAACTTTCTGGAGTATTTGTTGCAGATAAGAGAAGATTTCATCTCTCTGGAGAATGAGCCTTCCGCAGCCTCGCCATTCACTCCCTACTGGGAAAACGGCTTTCTGCCGGGTTTGGACATCGTGACGCTTCACGGTATGCTCCGGCGTCACAACCCACGTAGATACCTGGAAATTGGCTCTGGCAATTCAACGAAAGTGGCGCGGCGGGCTATCGCCATGCATGGCCTCCAAACTAAAGTGATGTCGATTGATCCGCAACCACGGGCTGATGTGGATCAAATCTGTGACGTTGTGGTCCGGGAAGGGCTTGAGACTGTTGACATCAGCACTTTTGAACAACTCAAATCCGGGGACTTTCTATTCTTCGATGGTTCCCATCACGCCTTCATGAACTCAGACGTAGCTGTGTTCTTTCTGGAGGTTCTTCCGGTACTCGCGCCTGGGGTATTTATCCACGTACACGATATCTGCTTACCCTACGATTATCCCGAGATCTGGACTTCTCGTTTCTATTCCGAGCAGTATGTCCTCGCTTCCGCTCTCGTGTTCGGCGCCAGCCGCTTTACAATAGACATGGCGAATATGTTCATAAGTAAAGATCCTGAACTGAGCGAACTGTTGGGGCGGTTCTGGGATCACCCTAACTTGAAGTGCGTATCCGGCCGGCACGGGGCATCATTTTGGTTCCGAATGACGCCTCCGGCGGTGGATACAGGCGTGCGTTCAAGGATGAGCGCCCCGATCGGACAGCACTAGAGAACTCAGGCTGGTGCTGAGAGCGCCGCAACCCCGGTTTCAAGCCCGGGCAGCACCTTGGCCCTCAATTACTCTGGCGGTCCGGCGGAACACTGCGGCCGGCCTCGGGCGCGCCATGCTTCTGTAGCACGGCCGCGTCACCGCAAAGCCGGATCGAGCCGTGCCGGAAGGGCGTCCAACACCGATTGCCCGGAAACACCCAAAACGGCATCTCCGTCACCATACTCACGGATAGGCGCATCGCAGTCGAACGCGGTAATGGTGGGATACAGCCTGCGGGAAGCGCCCCTCCAGCGGCGTCCTTGCTTATGCCTGCTCGCAGGAGCAGCGACGGCCCAAGCGCCCTCATCCACCAGGGCGTCGGCCAGTGCTCGGCCGCGTGGC
>JADGNT010000272.1 GCA_017883345.1 Candidatus Solibacter sp.
GCGGGCGACGAGGTGGCCGATGCCGCCCTCATGCTGGCACGCAACGGCTACATCACCGGCCAGACGCTGCACATCAATGGCGGCTGGTACATGAATTGAAGCCACTACAAGCTCGGAATCTCGCGGAGCTTCGTGGATTGACGGCGCTCCAGGCCCATTCTGGCGGAATCATGACCGGCTGTCCGCGGGGCGGGGCAAATCAGCGGGACTTCCGCGTGCCCCAAAACGGTCAAGCACCCAAACGGCGTCGCGAGGCGTGCGCGACGGCAGTATACTGTTGTGAGGGAGATGGCATCCGCTCCCCGCCGGTGCCGTTGATTTTATGGCGACCAGTTCACTGGTAAGCGTTGACCAATACCTGACCACCAGCTACCGTCCCGATTGCGACTACGTGGACGGCGTGCTTCTGGAGCGCAATGTGGGCGAATTCGACCACGGGCGTTTGCAGACCGCAATCGCCGCATTCTATTACAACCATCGGAAACAGTGGCGGGTTCACGCCTCGACCGAACAGCGCGTGCAGGTGGCGCCAGCCCGGTTCCGCATACCGGATGTTTGCGTGAGCGCTGAAGCCGAGCCCGAGCAGATCTTCCGCACGCCGCCCCTGATCTGTATCGAGATCCTCTCCAAAGACGACAGGCTCTCCGAGATGGGCGAGCGGGTCGAGGACTATCTCGATTTCGGAGTCCCCTACGTCTGGATCCTCGATCCCCACACGCGCACTGCCTGGCGCTGTACCCGTGAGGGAATGCGGAAGACCGAGGAACTCCGCACCGAAAACCCCGATACCGCGGTTCCGCTCGCCGAACTCTTCGATTGATGCGCCGGGCGCCGCGCTCGCCGGGTCGACTACCGTTTGCCGCGCGGCGCACGGCCTTCGGATTGGTCGAACGGGAACACCGGGACGGGCGGGCGCATGCCCAGGCCGCACTCCGCATGCACGGCCTTCACGGCTTTTTCCAGACCGTCGCGGCGCACCACCACGGCGATGGTGAGTTCGCTCGAGCCCTGGGCGATGGCGATGACGTTCACTTGCACGCGCGAGATCGCGGTGAAGATGCGGCCGGCCAACCCGGGTTTGCCCTGCATGCCCTCACCCACCGCGGCTAGCAGGCCCACGTTGCGGTCCACCTGGATGGGATGCACGTAGTGATGCGCCAACTCCAGGGCCAGGGCCGATTCCAGCGCCTGGAGCGACCGTTCCAGTTCGTCTTCGCGCACCAGCAAGCAGAAGTTCTGCCGGTAGCTCGAACTGGAAACCACCAGGACTTCCACATCCGCCCGCGCGATCGCCTCGAGCGCCCGCGCCATGAGTTGCACGCCATTCATTTCGGCGCTCGCCGGTTCCAGCGACACCAGCGCCACGTTGCGCATGGAGGCCACGGCCCGCGCCCCCTGCGGGACGGCCATGGAGGGCACGATCCTGGTCCCCGGCTTCTCCGGCGCGAAGCTGTTCTTGCTCCAAACCGGAATTTTCTTTTCCACCAGCGGCGCCAGCGTCCTGGGATGCAGCACCTTGGCGCCGTTATACGCCAACTCGGCCGCTTCGGCGTAGGTGATCTCTTCCAGCACCTGCGCGTCCGGCACCAGGCGCGGGTCCGCGCTCATAATGCCATCCACGTCGGTCCAGATCCATAATTCGGCGGCGTCCAGGGCGGCGGCCAGGATGGAAGCCGAAAAATCGCTGCCGCCGCGGCCCAGCGTGGTGGGCCGCCCATCGGCGGACGCGCCGTTGAAACCCGTGATCACGGGCAGCAGGCCCTGCTCCAGATACGGCAGCAGTTTCTCCCGTGCCTTGACACGAGTCGGCTCCATCAAGGGCGACGCATTGCCGAAGACCGCGTCCGTCACCACTACCTCGCGCGCGTTGACCCCCACCGATGGCGTACCGTTGGCCCGCAGGAACTCGCTCACCAGAACCGTCGACAGCCGCTCGCCCACCGCCACGGCTTCATCCACCGATCGCGGGGGCCGCTCGCCGAGCATCGCCATGCCATTCACGATGCGCTCGAATTCGTCGATTACGTCGTGCAGTTTGGCCAGCACCGCGCCCTGGTCCGCCGGCGGCAGCAATTCGCGGCAGGTTTCCTCGTGGCGTTCGCGCAGGCGCGCCAGATTGCTCTCCATGCCGCCGCGGTCGCCGGCCTCGGCGTGGCGCATGGTATCCAGCAGCAGGTCGGTAATCTTGCTCATCGCCGATACCACGATCGCCACCGGGCGTTTCTTCTGTTCCGCGGCGGCCAACCCCGCCGACACACGCATGCGGGCGGCGCTGCCCACGCTCGTGCCGCCGAACTTCATCACCAGCAGATTCTTCAACGGTATTCCCTTCCGTTTGTCAAGCGCGAACGCACCGTTTTGAGGATGGACTCGATCACTTCCTCGATGCCCAGGGCGGTCGAATCCAGATACACGGCGTCCGGAGCCTGCGCCAGCGGAGCGTCCGCGCGGGTCGAATCGCGCTGGTCGCGCTCCTTCATCTGGGCGGCAAGCTGCCCCGCGTTGACGGGCTCTCCCTTGGCGCGCATCTCTGCACAGCGGCGGCGCACGCGTTCCTCGGGGTTCGCGTCCAGGAAGATTTTCACCTGTGCGTTGGGGAACACCACCGTCCCGATGTCCCGGCCTTCCATGACCACGCTGGTGCGCTCGCCGATCTCGCGCTGCTTGGCCACCATGGCGCGCCGCACGCCTGGAATGACGGCGATCTTGCTGGCGCCGCTGGCAACTTCCGGCGTGCGAATCGCATCGGTGACATCCTCGCCGTTGAGCGCGATGTGTCCCGGTGAAAGTTCGATCCCGGCCGCGATGGCGAGTTGCTCCATGCGATGCATGTCCCCTGGGTCCACCCCCTGGCGCACCGCCCACAGCGCCACCGCGCGGTACATGGCCCCGGTATCGATGTAGATAAACCCCAGGCGTGCCGCCAGCCCTTTTGCGATAGTGCTTTTCCCCGCCCCCGCCGGCCCGTCGATGGCCACCACGATGCGCTTCTGTGTCGTATCCGCCAAAGACCAGAATAACAAGTGGTGCGGACCGCGGGGCGGGGAATGGATCCCGTACCACCTTGCCGTAGTGTTGCCCGTCGTCCATCGGCCCGCAAACACCTGGAGGTTCGGTTTGGTAGACTTCACGGGTAGTGTTTTTTGAAATCTGCGGCGATCTTGGGGACGTGGAAACGTTCGCGATTGGCAAGTCGATTCGCGAGCTTCCGCGTCTACAGAAAATCTATGGCAAGGGCCGGTGGCGGAAACGCAAGGGCTTCGCTGATGTGAGACTGCCGAATGGTACGATACGGAAAGTGGAGCTTCACTGGTACGAAGCATCGGGTGTCGGCAAGAAGGAACTCAAGATCAAGCGCTTTTTGGATTAGCTATGCGGTCTCGTCGAATGAAAACGCAAGGTTTTGCCGTGTGCATTCAAAATGCCGGCTTCGATGCCTCGCTTGAGGTCAGAAAGTTGTATCCGGTGGTGGATGACCCTGACGCGGAAGCGAACGATCTCATCCGCGTAATCGATGAATCAGGTGAGGATTATGTCTATCCCGCCAGCCTATTCCAGAGACTCACGTTACCCGGCGAAGTTCAGCGGGCCTTGCGCTTGGCGTCGTAAGCTGGCAGGGCGAAGACCTCGACAGTTCGAAAGTCGCCCCAAGCCCCGCTGACCCGCCAGAACCCGCCAGGGGGGCGCGGCGAGACCCCCGGCGATATCCTACCCTCTTCCCCGCCGCGCCTGCGCGATATCACCCAGCCGCTACCGCCGTAGCCCCGTAAGCCATTGATTCCATTTAGTGATATTTTGGAATTCGGGGTGCAGTAATCAACTTCCATTCGAGGGCGCAAAGCTATGTTTCGATTCGATCAGTTGATCCGCCGTGACATGATCATCCGTGATGTGAAACAACGTCATCCCGAAACCATTCCCGTATTTGAACAATTCCGTTATCGCCCGTCATGCGACGACTGCGATATCGAAACGGTTGCGCGCAAGAACGGACTCAATTCGCTGGACGTGGTCGAGGCCCTGAATCAGGCCGCGTTCGGACCAAAGGCAGACACCGAAAATGCTAGGAACCAGTAAGCCCGCAAAGAAGAAATTGAACCGCAAGCGGAAGCAACCGCTGGATGTATTCTTTTCGCCGAAGACCGTGGCGGTCATCGGCGCCACCGAGAATCCGGGCACGGTCGGACGGACCGTGCTGTGGAACCTGGTAACCAGCCCGTTCGGTGGCACGGTTTATCCCGTCAACCCGAAGCGGCCCAGCGTATTGGGCGTGAAGGCATACCCGTCGATTTCCGATGTTCCGGAGCAGGTGGACCTGGCGGTGATCATCACGCCGCCGGCATCGATTCCGGGGCTGATCCGGGAATGCGGCGAGAACGATGTGCAGGGCGCGATCGTGATTTCGGCCGGTTTCAAGGAGATCGGGCCAGAGGGCGCGGAACTGGAGCGTCAACTGCTGGTGGAGGCCCAGAAGGCCAATATCCGCATCATCGGGCCGAACTGCCTGGGCGTAATGAGCCCGCTTTCGGGGATGAATGCGACCTTCGCCACCACCGTGGCGCGGCCCGGGTCGGTGGGCTTCATCAGCCAGAGCGGCGCGCTGTGCACGGCGGTACTGGACTGGAGCCTGAAGGAGATGGTGGGCTTCAGCGCGTTCATCTCGGTCGGATCGATGGTGGATGTCGGCTGGGGCGATCTGATTTACTACCTGGGCAACGATCCCAAGACCAAGTCGATCGTGATCTACATGGAATCGATCGGCAACGCGCGCTCGTTCCTGTCGGCGGCGCGGGAAGTGGCGCTCACCAAGCCGATCATCGTCATCAAGCCGGGCCGTTCGGCGGCGGCGGCCAAGGCGGCGGCGTCGCACACCGGGTCGCTGACGGGCAGCGATGAGGTGTTGGAAGCGGCGTTCCGGCGCAGCGGCGTGCTGCGCGTCAACACCATCGCGGACCTGTTCTACATGGCGGAAGTGCTTTCCAAGCAGCCCACGCCGAAGGGACCGCGGTTGACCATCGTGACCAACGCGGGCGGACCGGGCGTACTGGCGACGGATGCGCTGATCATGGGCGGCGGCGAACTGAGCGAACTCACGCCGGAGACCATGGCGGCGTACAATGCCGTTCTGCCGGCTACGTGGAGCCACAACAACCCGGTGGACATCATCGGCGACGCATCGCCGGAGCGCTACGCGAAGGCGCTGGAGATCGCGGCCAAGGATCCGAATTCGGACGGCATGCTGGTGATTCTGACGCCGCAGGCGATGACCGACCCGACGCGGATCGCCGAGACGTTGAAGCCGCTCGCGAAGCAGGAAGGCAAGCCGCTGCTGGCCAGTTGGATGGGCGGCGTGGACGTGGCGGCGGGCGAGGAGATTCTCAACCGCGCCAACATCCCCACCTTCCCCTACCCCGATACGGCGGCGCGCGCCTTCAACTACATGTGGCAGTATGCCGTCAACCTGAAGGCGCTGTACGAAACCCCGGCCATGCCGGAGGATTCCGCCACCTGGGCGCCGGACCGCACGCTGGTGGACCGCATCATCGCCGCGGCGCGGGGCGAAGGGCGCACCATTCTCACCGAGTTCGAAAGCAAGCAGGTGCTGGCGGCGTACGGGATTCCGGTCGCTAAGACGATCATCGCCAGGTCACGTGCCGATGCGGTCAAGGCGGCGGACGAAATCGGTTATCCGATTGTCCTCAAGCTGTATTCGGAGACCATCACGCACAAGACCGATGTCGGCGGCGTGCAGTTGAATCTGGGCAGCGCCGAAGCGGTGGCGAAGGCATTCGACGCGATTCAGACCGCGGTCACCGCGAAAGTCGGGGCGCAGCATTTCCAGGGCGTAACCGTGCAGCCCATGATCAAGCTGCGCGACGCTTACGAGTTGATCGTCGGCAGCAGTCTGGACCCGCAGTTCGGGCCGGTGCTGTTGTTCGGCACGGGCGGCCAACTGGTGGAAGTCTTTAAGGACCGCGCGCTTGGGTTGCCGCCCCTAAACTCCACGCTGGCCCGTCGCATGATGGAGCAGACCAAGATCTACCAGGCGCTCAAAGGCGTGCGCGGGCGCAAGCCGGTGGATCTTGCGGCGCTCGAAGTGCTCATGGTGCGGTTCAGCGCGCTGGTGGCGGAACAGCGGTGGATTAAGGAAATCGATATCAATCCGCTGTTGGCGTCGCCGGACGGGTTGATCGCGCTGGACGCGCGCGTGGTGGTACACGGCCCGGAGGTCACGCTGGATCAGGTGCCGAGGACTGCCATCCGCCCCTATCCGACGCGCTACGTGGCGCCGTGGACCATGAAGGACGGCACCGCGGTCACCATCCGGCCGATCCGCCCCGAAGACGAACCGGCCTTGGTGCGCTTCCACGAGACGCTCAGCGAGCGCACCGTGTACCTGCGCTACTTCCACCTGATGAACCTGGAACAGCGGACGCAGCACGAACGCCTGACCAGGATTTGCTTCATCGATTACGATCGCGAAATGGCGCTGGTGGCGGAGCGGCGCAATCCGGAAACCGGCGAGAGCGAGATCCTGGGCGTGGGCCGGATGATGAAGATTCACGGCACCACGGAAGCCGAAGTCGCGGTGGTGATCAGCGACAAGTGGCAGGGCCGCGGCCTGGGCAAGGAACTGCTGGCGCGGTTGTTGATCGTAGGCGCGGACGAGAAACTCAGTAAGTTGACCGCCGACATCCTGCCGGACAACCGTGAAGTCATGCGCATCTGCGAAAAGCTCGGTTTCACGCTGAAGCATTCGTTGGATGACGAAGTGGTGCGCGCCGAATTCAAGATTTA
>JADGNT010000273.1 GCA_017883345.1 Candidatus Solibacter sp.
GCGTCGCCACGGTGGGAATCTTCGTCCCTTCCTGGTTCGGGAGTCCCACCCGTACCGCGTACCGCTACCTGCAGCACTACATGCTGCACCCGTATCTCTGGCGGTATCTGAACGGATCCAGGCTGCGCAGTTGGGGCGCCAAATCGCTCCAGGAGTCTGGCCTTCGCGGCGAGCCGTTCCTGGCGGGCGAAGGCTACGCGCGCATCGGCGAATGCTCCGGCAGCACCAACGTGCTGACCGGCAGCGGCGTCGACGAAGCCTGGACCACCGGCGTCCAACTCGCCGACGCGGTGCTCGAACTGCTCAAGGCGGGCAAGCCGCTCTCCAAGCAAAACCTCGACGCCACCTACGTGGCGCGGCGGCGCGCCAGTTGGGTGGAGGAGGAGGGCAAAGTCGCCGAGAAGGCGCGCGACGGCTTCCACCGCGGCATGATCCCCGGATTGTTGGGGATGGCCATCGCGGGCTTCACCGATGGCAAGCACTCGCTCAGCGGCGAGCCCAAGTTGATGCCCAGCCCCGAAGAGTATTACCGCGAGAAGATTCCCGCCGCCGAATTGGCGAAGATCATGCAAGACTGCCGCGCGCGCGGCGTGAGCTGCCACAATGCCCTGATGGACCGCGTCGGCTGGCCGGCCATTCCGTACGACGGCCAGTTGCTGGTGTCGCACCAGGACGCGCTCCTCATGGGCGGCAAGGTGCAGGCGGCCCCCGGCTACGCGGACCACGTACGTTTCATCTACCCGGATTTCTGCGAGCGCTGTGTCGCCAAGATGTGCATCGAGATGTGCTCCGGCCAGGCGATCACCGCGGGCGCCGGCGGGGTCCCGACTTTCGATCGCGAAAAGTGCATCCACTGCGGGGCCTGCATCTGGAATTGCGGAACGCAGTTGGATGAAGATCCGGCGCGCGGCAATATCTCATTCGGCGCAGGCGTCGGCGGCCTGCACTCCACCGAGAATTAAGTGATGCTTACGAGCCCGAAGGGCGCAAGATAGTAGCCCACGGCGTCAGCCGTGCGGAACCAGGCGCGGTAAACAGAGAGCCCCGGAACGGGGCGGAAGACGTGTCTCAGCCCCAGAGGTCGCGCGTGTCGTATGCGATGCCACTTTTCCGCAAGAATGTCAGGAACTCCTCTTGGAACGACACCCGGCGATGATGTTCTTGCTGTGTCGCAATGTAGTTCTGCACATCAGCCGTTCGTGATCCACTCACGGTGAACGCGGCATATCCCGCCTGCCAGCCAAATCGTTTGTGGGCCGGGAACTGTTCGTACACCCATCGCGACGAATTGGTCTTCACTACTCTCAGCAACTCCGCGATCGATTCGGTGGCGGGAATGGACACGAGCATATGAACGTGGTCCGCCGGACCGTTGATGATCAGCAGGACACCCTTTCGCTCCCTGACTATGCCGCCCATGTAGGGGAAAAGGCGGCCCGCGAGTTCGGGAGATAAGTCCGGAGCGCGATTCTTGGTGGAGAAGATGACGTGCACGAGCAGGGAAGCGAAGCTGTGTGGCATATCCTTACGCCCCGTTCCGGGGCTACATTAACGAGGTGGCGCGCTCCCCACGGCTGACGCCGTGGGCTATTATCTTTCGCCCTTCGGGCTTGCGGCGGAGCCCAAGGCAAATCAACGCTCCCCACGGCTGACGCCGTGGGCTATTATCTTTCGCCCTTCGGGCTTGGTGGCGGAACCCAAGTTCAACTGATAGTAGACCACCCGGCACAGAACTCTCAACTACTTCCCGATCGTGATCGGCACTTCCACCTTGACCGTCTTCGGCGGCAGGCACAGTTTGTTGTTGCAGGACTGATACGAGGCGCTCACCACCAGTTTCTGCGCGCCCGGAGCCGCGCCGGAGGCGACCCTCACCGGCAGCGTGAACACCGCCTCCCCTTCGTAGAGTTCCACTTCCATGCCGAAGCTCGCATCCTGCATCACCTGCGGGTCCGGCGCCTGCACGGCGCCAGCCAGCGAAAAAGGCTGGCCTTCGGCGATCCAGATGCGCGTCGGGATCGGCCCCTCCACCATGGGCTTCAAGGAGTAAAGATGCCAGCCGTCCTGTACCTCCGCCAGCAACTTCACGTTGAATCGGGCGCCGGCTTTCACGGGCGCCGCGGGAGGGTTTTGCAGTTTCCAGGCAACCGGATCCGCCGGCGCCGCCGCGAGGCACGCGGCCATTGCCGCCGCGAAAAACAGTTTCTTCATTATTGAACGCTTCCGTTGGCTTCCGTGGTGGGGCGCATGCCGGCGGGCGCGCCGAGATCGACGTAGCCGGCTTGCAGCACGTGCCTGGTCTTATCGTCCTGCACGAAAACCACCACGGCCAGGTCGCCGCGGTCGATCTGGTCTTTCTTCGCGCTGAACTTAAACGACTCGCCGCGATGACCCTTGGCCTCGTACTCGTCGAGTTGCTTCCGGATATCCTTACTGATCGCCTCCAGATCGAAACTGGCGTTGAAGGTTCCCTTGCCGTTGGCCTCGATCGCGTAGCCTTCGCCCTTTTCGCCGCCGAAGGCGCGGACCACCATGGGATGGAATCGGACGCCGTTTTCGCCAAGGTGGCGAATTTCCTTTTCCACCAGCAGGATCTGCACCTTGAGGTCCTTGGAATCGCTCTTTACGTTGTCCACCGCGGCGGAGACCTTGACCGTGCCGCCATGGAGGCCCGCATCGATCTTCACCTTGGCTTCCGCCGCCGTCTCCAGGTCCTGCTCCAGATCCTTCTGGAAGCGCTCGAACACTCCGGGAGCCATGTCGCGCGATCCCCCGCCCATGGTCTTCTTGCCGTCGATGGCGAAGGTCGGCACGCCGGTCACGCCGTAGTTCTTGGAGCGCGCCGTGGTTTCCACCGTAGTCATCGGGTCGGGACGCGGAACGTGTACGTGGTACATGACCACCGCCAGATCCTTGCGCGCATACCGTTCCATGGCGGCATCGAAGGCCACATCGGCGCCGGCGCACGGCGGGCAACCCGAGCCGGTGAACACTTCGGCCAGCACCATCCGGTCGCTGCGCTTTTCGGTAGCCTTATAGGCCTCCACGTGGATCGGGTTCGGGAAGCGCTTGTGGTACTCCGTATCCAGCATCGCTTCCAGGCCGTCCAGACTACCGCCGTGGCTCTTCTTATAGACCGCTTCGAAGGCCTGGTTGGCGGTCTCGGGAGCATGGCCGCTGAGGCGGGCAGGGATCAGATAGTCCATGGCCTTGGCGTCGTCGCCGGCTTGGGCGGCCATTTCGCCGAGAGCGGCTGCTACCTTCACATCGGACGGCGCGACGGCGTAGGATTCTTCCAGCAATTTCTGCGCTTCGGTAGCGCGGCCCAGTTTCATTTCGACCCGGCCCAGCGTGCCGACGCGGGCCGCGCGAGCCTCCGCGAAACTCTTGGCCAACTCTTCCTGCGCCGGGATCTTCTGTTTGCGCTTGGCGTAATTTTCCCGCTGCTCGGCCGTCCACACGTTTTCGCGCAGTGCTTCCACGCCTTTCCGGGCGTAGCTCCCGGCCTCCTTCAGCAGCACGTCCCCAGTTAGCAATTGGTCGGCAATGCGCGTGGCGGTGCTGCCCCGATTGGCCGTGGTGGCGAACGTGTTTTCCTTGGAGGCGGCCTTATCCTTGGCAACCGACTGCGCGAACATCGCCTTGGCCGCCTTGCGAATGCGCTCCTTCTGCTCCGGCATCTTCTGGATCAGCGTGCTGAAAATCTGCGAATCGGCGATTGAGGCATATGAGCTATCCGGGAAGTCCGTCTTGAGTTTTTCGAGCGCCGCGATTTTCTTTTCGGGATCGGTGAGCTTACCGGCCTCCGTGTAGGCCTTCTGATCGGGCGGTGTTTCGCGGGCGGCAGGTTTGGCTGGGTCGCCGGCAGCGGGCTTGGGTGGTTGCGCGGCGGCAGGCGTGGTCTGCGCACTTGCCCCCGAAAGAGCGAGTGAAAAGCACAGAGCGGTCAGGGTCCGAGCCGTCATCAGAAACTCCTTCGCTGCCGGATTGCGGATTAAGAAAACCGGTTCTTTTATTCTACTGGAAGAGCTTGTGAAGCATGCCCCCACGAATGGGGGCATGGCAGCCTAAAAGGCTACGCTACGAGGGACGCGCTAATAGCGCAGCAGGTAACTCAGCTTGATGAACACCTGCCGGCCCGTAGTCGTGTCCGGAAATGCGGTCCGCCGCAACGCGGGCGATAGCAAGGGGTCGAAGGCCAGGTTCTCGCGAACGTTGGAATAGCCGATGTATAGCGCCGTGCCGGGGTGCAGAAGATACGTCAGCAGCACATCCGCTCCGAAGCGTTTGCTCTTGTCCAGCGAAACCAGCGTGGCATTCGGCAACACGCCGTTATAGTCGAAGATGGCGCGCAGCGAGAACTCGCGGCTGAACTGGTAGTTCACCTTGGAGCGCAGGATGTGGTTGTTGAAAATGGCGCCTGTCGCCAACACCGGATCCGGCAGCCACTCGCGCGTGGCTCCCAGGCGGCTGTAGATGTAGGATTCGTCGAAGCGCAGGCGCGGTTGCGGGCGCAACGTCAGCCCCAACGATCCACTCCTGGACCGCGCCAGGAACGGAACGAGCCCGTGGCCCGGATAATAGTTGACGCCTTTGCCCCAATTGTAATCGGCGGTCAGGGCCAGCCAGCGGTACCATTCCGTGCTGAAGGTGAGTTCGCTCCTGTTCTTTCGGAAGCCCGCGTTTTGAAATAACTCGAACGATTCCGTGCGCGAAATCTGCAGGGTGGTCAGCCGGCGCAGCTCCAGGTTGAAATTGGGCTGGACCGACCAGTCCTGCACTTGCCCCTGCCGGTTCCAGTTCACCAGCTCCGTCACGCCTGGGCCGAAGCTCACCAGGAAGCTCTTCTTGGGGCGCCAGCGGTAGCTCACGTCGTGCTTCCATTCGCGGATATCGACTCGCGGAATGTAGCCCAGCTCGGAACGGAAGCCCGGACTGCGGTCCGTGTAGGTGGATGCGAACTGGAAGTGCAGCCCGCCTTTCCGAATCGAGCTGTAATAGCCGGGCCCGGCGAACCGCGCTCCGCCGCGCAACCGCGTCTCGCTGGTGCTGGCTTGAGCGAGCCACGTCCAGTTGCGGCCCAGTTCGATGCGCGTGTCGAGCGACGCCACCTGGTTGAAGCTCGATCCGAAATTGTTGCTGGTCACGAGCGTGCCGATGTGGGACTGGCGCCCGAATTCCCGTTCGACGCGGAACACGCCGTCCACCGCGCGGGCGCCGCGCATGGAATCGTCCCCGGCAACCAGTTTGCCGGGCGCGCGGTCGTCCGCCCCGAGGAAGCCGAGGCTCCAACGGCCCATCGTTCCGGTGAGCCGCGCCCCGAATTGCGGGTCGACGATTCTCCGTGAAAAGAACAACTGCTCCGGCGTGTTGAACAGCGAAGCCTTCTCCATGAAGAACGGACGCTTCTCCGGAAAGAACACCTCGTAGCGCTGGTTGACGGTCACCTGCGGCTCATCGGATTCCACCTGGCTGAAATCGGGATTTAAAGCCAGATCCAGGGTGAAGGCGTCCTTCAGGACCATCCGGGCGTCGAGTCCGCCGCGGGCCTCCGTCCCGGTCTTGAATCCGGTGGCGGGGTCCAGATAGTGGCTATTGGAAAACAACCCGTAAGGAATGAACTGCAGGTTGCGGCCCGGAGAAATATCCTCGGCAATCTCCACGCCGGCAAACTGTCCCACGAACTGCGGAAAGCGGCTGCGCGAGACAAAGGGCCACATGGAGAACTCGTTGTTGCGGTTTATAAAGCGCCCCAACATGACGCCCCAGACCTGTTTCGGCGCGTTGGGAAACCGCAGGCTGCGGAACGGTATGGTCTCCAGAACCACGTACCCGTCCGCCGTGAACTGGGCCTCCGTATACCAGAGGGTTTCGAAGCTCCGGTCGTCGCCTTGCCCGTCCGTAGTGATTCCGTCGAACTGAATCGCGTAGGGATTGACGTCGAACCAGTAGGCGTGTTTGTGGTCGTGGAAGGTGTCGATATTGATGGTCACGCGATCGTCGGATTCGATGTCTTTCCGCTTGGCGATGCGGGCGCGGACCTTGGCCGGGTCATCCTTGCAGATCCAGCCCACGTAGAGGTTGCGCGCGTCGAAGGAGAGGTAGGCGGTGGTTGGCTGGCTCACCGGCGCGCCGTTGGTGGGATCCATCTGCCGGAAATCCCCGATCGCGAGCTCGGCTTCGCGAGCGGCGCCATTGACGAAGTCCGCCAGCTTGGGCGCGCGCGTGACCCGCGGAATCCGCGGCGTCTCCGGCGCGGATTGGGCGAATGCCGCAAAACACAGAAAGGGGACAACCCGGAAGAATCGTCGCATGAGTTGTTGAACAGTTTCATTGTTTCAGATTCTAATTTCCGTTGCTTGTGAACCCGTAGCGTAGCCTTTCAGGCTGCCACGCCGGCATTCTTGCCGGCGTTCTTCCAAGCGTGCCGCTACGCCGCTAAACCACGTTCAACGGCCGCGATTCCGTGCTGACGCCGCCGCACTCCACCCGGCACGGCTGCTCCCCTTTGCCCGTGTCTCCCGGGAGAGCGGCCGGGAGAGCGGCGTTAATCTGGCGCGTCCCCTCGACGTCGGGTTCGCCAATGAATTCCACACGGAGCCTGGTCTGTCCCAGATACACGCCGATGTTCGTGCGGTCACAATTCTCCGGCAGTCCAGTCACCCAACAACTGATGAATCCGCCGTCTGTCGCTTGAACCTCGTGAGCGTTCCAGTTGGTCCCATCGCAGACGCCCTTCAGCACGAGCCGCTCCACGCGTAGCGGTTGGTCCACGGCGATG
>JADGNT010000274.1 GCA_017883345.1 Candidatus Solibacter sp.
GGTTCCCACACGGTTCGCTTCGGCGCCGATTACCGGCGCATGGTGCCCATCCGGCGCGATGCCACCAGCGTCCTCAGCGTCATCGCCGACGACATCACCTCCCTCACCGATAAGAGGAACCTCTGGCTCGGCAGTTCCGCGGCGGTCAGTGCCGCCACCGAGGTGACGGAACTCTCGCTCTGGGCGCAGGACACCTGGCAGATCTCGCCGCGCATCCTGATCACGCCCGGTTTGCGCTGGGAGTTCAACCCCTCGCCAGCGGCCTCCGCGCCGTACTTCCTGGATCCCCAGACTGGCACCTTCTTCGATCACAACAACCGCCTGCTCTGGCCCGCGGCCTACAAGAATTTCGCGCCCCGCCTGGGCGCGGCCTGGCGCGTGCGCAAAAGCGGGCGGACCGTGTTTCGCGCCGGCGGCGGCCTGTTCTACGATTCCAGCATGAGCATCGCCACCGACCTGATCAATGGCGGGCCCTTCAGCATCACCCAGTTGACCAACAGCGCCCACGCCCCCTTCTCGTCGCTGCTAAGCTACGCCTTCTCGCCCAATCTGCGGCTGCCTCGTTTGACCGAGTGGAACTTCACGCTCGATCAGGCGCTGGGCGGGCACGACGTCCTCTCCATGGGCTACGTCGGGTCCGCCGGCCGCCGCCTGATCCGCCGCGAAGTCGGCGGCCCCGGCAATACCCCCACGGCTCTGTTCGCGGTCACCACCAACAACGGCGCTTCCGAATACCAGGCTTTGCAGGTGCAGTATCGCCGTAGAGTGCTGCAAGGTTTTCAGTCGCTGGTGTCCTACTCCTGGTCGCACTCGCTGGATAACGATTCGAGCGATGCCTTTCTGATGTGGGCGGGTCCCGGCTCCAACGCCGCGCGCGATCACGCCTCCAGCGATTTCGACCTGCGCCACTCCCTGACCGCCGCGCTAACCTACGAACTCCCCGTGCGCCCCACCGGCGTGGCGCGGTGGCTCGGCGGATGGGCCATCGATTCGCTGGTGCGCGGGCGCAGCGGCTTTCCGATCTCCGTGCTGCTCAATGAGCAATACCAGGGCATCGCGCTGGCCAACGCGTTCCGTCCCGACCGCATCCTCAATCAGCCGATCTGGCTCGACGATGCGTCCGCCCCCGGCGGCAAGCGGTTGAACCGGGCAGCGTTTCAAGCCGCCCCAGCCGGCACGCAGGGCACGCTGGGCCGCAACTCAATCCCGGGCTTCGGTATGGGGCAGGTGGATCTCGCCCTGCGCCGCGAGTTCCACTGGCAGGACCGCAAGGTCGTTCAGGTGCGCCTGGAAGCCTTCAACGCGCTGAACCATGCCAATTTCGGCGACCCGGTGAAGTTCCTGAGCAGCGCCGTATTCGGCCAATCGACCTCGATGTTGAACTTGATGCTCGGTACCGGCAGCCCGGGCAGCGGACTGTCCCCCATCCTGCAGACCGGCGGACCGAGATCCCTGCAAGGAACCGTGCGCTTCCGGTTTTGATTCCGCGATAAACTTGAGAGAAGCTCAGCAAGCATTCGCCGCCCACCCCAATTGCAGTGCGGCAAAAATGCTCTGGGTGTCTTCCCGACAGGATCGGGCTGTGGCGCAGCCTGGCTAGCGCGCTTGCTTGGGGTGCGCCCGTCACCAGCCCTTCCCAAGATCCCTTCTCTCATCGAAAGCCCCGTCGGACGGGCCTCTCACGCATCTAGGTTTGGTTGGGCTGGTGACGGCTTGGTTATCGCCTCTCTTTGAAGAGACCCTTTGCAATGGCCTTGACCGCCGGCCGTCTGCGCTCCAGATCCTCGGTGGTGTAGTGGGCCGTCATCTCTTGGCTGGCGTGACCGAGGCTGTTCTGCCGGTCCAATGGGCGCATGCCGTTCCGGTCTGTCTGCGTTGCAAAATAGCGCCGGAAGGCGTGCCAACCTAATCGGGGAATGCCGGCTTTCTTGCAGGCGGTTACCAGCTTGCGCCGCGTTTGGTCCTCGCTAATACAGAAGGCGTTCGCGAACCCGGGCCAGCAGACCAGCCGGCAGCGCAAATTGCAGCCTTGATGCCGCTGGCGCCTGCCGCGACGCGCGTAAGCCGCATTCGCGCTGCCCAACACATCCGCGGCTTGTGCGGTCCCGAGCGCCACGAGCGTTAGGAAAACCGCTGCGCGAGCAATCGCGTTTACCGCGCCACTCATCGCACTGCCACCGTCACGCCTTCCTGGCTGGTTCGATTTCCCACCTTCACCCGCAGCGGCACCCGATCCCCAGGCGTCACATCCTGCGAAATCCGCGCATTGATTTGAAGCAGCCCAGGTAGGTTGCCGGGAGCCGCGCCCGCGTACTCCACCGCCGCCGGCAATCCACCGATCTCGACCGATACCGGCCCGAGCGGCTTCGGCAGCACGTCCACTGCCGGCCGGCCGTCCACGCCCGGAGGATCCGTGATGCCCTCACCCGTGCCCCACAAGACCACCACCGACCCAGGGCGCGCCGGCGCCGATGCCGAATTCCGCGTGACATTGTCTTCGTTCAGAATCGCACCCTGCCCCTTGCCGCTGAAGTCCATCGTGAACAGTCCCGGCGCGGTCGCTCCGATTGCGACCTCGACCGGCTCCGACCGCACGCCCTTGTACTCCACCTGGACGTGCGTCGTCGTCTTGGTGGCGCCGAAGTACGGCACCACCGCCGAACACTGGGTCGATACCGCATACACCATCGGCGCCGGAATACCGTCAAACAGAATGCGAACCTCACCCGCCGTGCTGCTCACCAAACCGTTGCTGTCCTGCTGCAGCGGCACCGGTTTGTCCGGACCCATATGGCTCCCCCACACCACCACCATCTGTCCGGGAGCAATCGCCGAATCGTACGATGCCGCATTGGTGACTGCCGTGACAAACGGCCGCTCCACCGGCAGCGCTACCGGCGGAATCGCCAGCAGCGTGATCGAATTCGCCGGGAACACCATGCCGATGCTGTGGCCGCTCACGGGGACATCCGGCTGCGCCACGATCGCGCTCGGTTGCGCCGCGCTATACTGCCAGACCTTTGCCGCCGCGCCCGGGGAAAAGTTCGCCAGGCTCACCAGGCTCGAAAGATCGTCGGCGGTCTTATTGACCGCGATCAGCGTGAGGTTCAAGTCCGACCGCACGGCGGCATAGAGGGCCAGCTTGCTCTGGTCGGCGCTGGTGGCCTGCACGCCGGTCTCGCCGAATGTTCCGCCGATGCCGTCATAGTTTCGGTAGATCTTGAACGCGAGCGCGCCCGGGTCGGTTGGCTTCGGTGGTCCCCACAGGTTCGCCGCGTCCAGTCCTTCGCGTCCGAAAATGCCCAGCAGATCGGCCTGCGCGAGGGCGCCATTGATGTTGTCGAGCGCGCCCCAGTTGTATTCGGTGAGCGCCATCTTCGTCCCCGGATAGTTCTGCGCCACCATCTCGCGCAGCCGCGGAATGAAGCGCGGAGCCACCGGAATCCCGTTGTTCTCCACGTCCTTGATCCAGTAATCGCCGGTCACCACGTATGCCGGATCCCAAAACACGCGCGTCGAATCGAGGCGCAGGGCCTGCGTGGCGGCGCTCCCGGCGCTCGAGAATGCCACGTTGGCAGGCGCCAGGTACGCGTGCTGATCCAGGTAATCGAGCAGCCGGACGCCGTGCTGCTGCTCGTAATTTCGCATCTGCTGCAGATACCAGGGCAGAAACGCCACGCCAGAGTGCGCGTTGCGGTCCACCGCGTTCGACCAGTAATTGCCGCGCGCCTGTCCCGCAACGATGTCCTTCTTGGAAAACCACAGCGACGCCCAGTTGTCGCCCACCGGTCCCGACACCAGCGCCGTGGCGTCGCCCTGCTTGATCGCCTCCGCATATTTGATATCCAGCGCCAGTACCTCATCGTACGTGTACGGATCGGGATGGATGTCGCGGTGCATGGTGTCCCACCAGATCGGTTCGTTGTCCAGGCACCAGATGGCCACGCCGCCCTGGTTGGCTTTTCCATAACGCGATACCGCATAGCGCACCCAGTCGGCCTGCAAGGTCTCATCCGATTGCGCGTACGCGTCCGTGGGATCGTTCTTAATGTAGACGGGATTCTTGGGACCCTTGCCGTCGTTCACCGAAGAATCGCCGCACGCGGGATCGTACACGATGCCGTTGCCGCATTTCGCGGTGTGGTACTGGGCGTAGGGATCTACTTTGCACTGGCTGCCATACGTTCTGATGTCGAAGCTGCACATCTCCTTGCGACCATTCGGCAGCCAGCCGAGCACCGGGATGGTCCCCACGATTTTGCCGCCGCTCACCCGCACCTGGTCCGCGAACTGATTGAAAGACGATCCGTCCGGCAACTTCGCGGCATTCACGCTGGTATCCGGCAGCACCTCGTAAAACCAGTCGGCATCGAGGTTGTCCACGTCGAACTTCCAGTGATAGGTGCTGGTGCTGTTTCCGCCCCAACGCCGCCCGGTGGCGCGGATATCGAGAGCCGCCGCCGCCGCGAGCGCCGCATTCTGCGGAGTGTTGCCGCTCCCCAGATCCCAATAAAAATTGATCCCGTAAATATCCGGCGAAATCGCGTGCCGTCCGGCGTTGGCATCCACGGAGAGCGCCGGACCGGGCTGCTGTGCCAATCCGGCGAGAACGGCGGCGAGGCAGAGAAAAGCGGTACGCAGAGATATCACTCCCACATTTTCCTCGAAGGCGCGCCCGAAATCCAGTGGCTTCCCTAGCTCCGCCGCAATCATAGGAAATCAATAGCTTCGCGGGCTCCGGCGAGCAGGAGGCGAGCCAGACGCCCCTCAGTTCCTCCTGGCGCTGGTTCTCTCTGGCCGCGACCGGATGCGTATGAATGTCCGTTAGGGTAGCCACGTTCAAAACCGGCCGTCGCCGCACAGCGCCGATCCCGGCCGGCGAGATTGACCGGCATCGATGGGCGACCGGGCATCGCCAACCGGAACTTGCTACCCTGAGACATTGACCAAGTGACCATCCGGCCGGCGAGCGACCGCTCACTCCTGCTCTCTTTCGGCGACGAGATTTCTTTCGACGCCCACCTCGCCGTCGCGCGCCTGGCTCGCTGCCTCCTAGGCGTCCGCGGCATCCTCAATCTGCACCCGGCCTACACTTCCGTACTGGTAGATTTCGATCCCCGATTGCGCTCCCACGCCCAAGTGGAGGCGCTCGTGCGACGCCTCTCTCGCCGCGCACGGGGTTCGCGGCGCCGTAGTGCCACGTCCGCCAAGGCCACGCTCGATATCCGGTTGGACTATCATTGGCTCTGCGGTACAATCGCTCCATTCCAATCAGGAGTACGTAGTGGCTTCCGGGTGCGAAATCACGGTACTGCTCACCGCCATGAAGGGCGGCGACCCCAACGCCGAGACCCGGCTGGTCGGCTTGGTCTACGACGACTTACACGCGCTGGCCCGCCGCTACATGAGCCGGGAGCGGCCCGACCACACGCTGCAACCCACCGCCCTGGTCCACGAGACGTATCTGCGCCTGATCTCCGATAGCGCCATCGATTGGAAAAACCGCGCCCACTTCTTCGCCACTGCCGCCACCGTGATGCGCCGGATCCTGGTGGACTACGCCCGCCAACGCGCTGCCGGCAAACGGATCGGGGGACGGCAAAAAGTGGATCTCGACAGCTTCATGGCTGCCGCCAGCCCGCACGTCGAACAGTTGCTCATCCTCGACCAGGCCCTGACTCGCCTCGCGGAGTGGGGCCCCCGCCAGGCCCGCGTCGTGGAGATGATGTACTTCGGCGGTTTGACCGAAGAGGAAGCCTCGGAAGTGCTGCAGGTCTCCGTTCGCACCGTCAAGCGCGATTGGAGCGCCGCCCGCGCCTGGCTGCAAGGCCAGCTCTCCAAAACACCGAAATGACACCCGAGCGCTGGCAGAGGGTACTCGAAGTTTTTCATTCGGCTTGCGGCCAGCCGCCCACCCAGGCGGAAGCCTTTGTCCGCGCCCAGTGCGGCCAGGATGCCGAAATGTGCTCCGAGGTCCTCCGCATGGTCGGGGAGCACGCCCGCGGCGGCATGCTCGACCGCTCTCCCTGGGAAGCGACCGCGGCCACGGCCACGGAACCGGCGCTTGATCAGCCGGTCTTTCCGCCCGGTCAATTGGTGTCCGGCCGTTATCGCATCGTCCGCCTTTTAGGCCGCGGCGGCATGGGCGAGGTCTACCAGGCCGAAGACCTGGAACTGAAGGAACTTGTGGCCGTCAAGACCTTGCTGCCCGCCATCGCCTCCGATGGCCGTATGCTCGCCCGCTTCAAGCAGGAGATCCAGCTTTCCCGTAAGGTCTCCCATCCCAACGTATGCCGTATCTTCGACCTGGCGCGCCACCCCGCCGACGCATCGGCCCCGGCCACCACCGTCTTCCTGACCATGGAATTCCTGCCGGGCGAGACCCTGAGCGCCCGGCTCCATCGTGAGGGGCGTCTGTCCGCGGAAGCAGCTCTCCCCATCCTCTCCCAGACGGCGGAGGCGCTCGACGCCGCCCACCGCGCCGGCGTGATCCATCGCGACTTCAAATGCTCGAACGTGATGCTGGTGCCTGCCGCCGGAGGCACGCGCGCCGTAGTCACCGATTTCGGCCTGGCCCGCAGTTGCGAGCCGTCCGGTGAAATCACCAAGACCCTGACCGGCACCCTGATGGGCACGCTCGACTACATGGCGCCGGAGTTGCTGGCCGGCGGATCGGCCACGGTGGCCTCCGACGTTTACGCCTTTGGCACGGTGGCCTATAAGATGGTAACCGGCGTGCTGCCTTTCGCCG